>NZ_JAKGBH010000091.1:0-7567 GCF_021532515.1 Pseudoalteromonas sp. PAST1
AACCGATGCTCTCTTTAAATGCGAAATGAGTAGTGCACGCATTTTTAGCCTTTTGGCAAAACGTTGATGTCTCGAAATTTTCAAGCGCTGTGCCTTGTTTATTTTCAGAAACGTCTGCTTTCAGTGAGTTCCTGATGCTCGGGCGCTCTAAATTATGGGTATAGACAATCTGATTTGCCCTATATTTGCAGTTTTTCGTGAACCCTTAATTTCACAACTCTTTTAATCTGATATCCAAAGTCTGCATCCATACATAGCCCCTACGTAAACTGTCTAATAAGTCACATTATACGAACTATTGAGCATGTTATATCTATTTTACATGCTGTAAATTCAGTTCCATTAGTAAATAGATAAAAACCAAGGAGGCTTTATGAAAAATAAATAATGTGATCGTTGCCGGAGGGTGTTTTTGGAGTCTCGAAGACCTCCTTAGAAATCAGGACGGCGTGACGTCAACGAAGGTGTGTAGTGGCACTGAAATGGCGACTGCGCAAGACGTGAAGATGAGCTGTCTGATAGCAACGGATTATCAAGCAGAACCTTCTTAAATACAATTTATTCCACGCCAATACAGCGTGCTGTCTTTCAAATCACTAGGAGAAATTTATGTCACGTTTGAACACCCCTACCACAATCGACGCCGCGCCTACTGCTACCCATACCTCACTCAAGGCTGTGGAAAAACAACTGGGCCGCGTTCCTAACATGTTCCGCGTCGTTGCCAACAGCCCTGCTGCGCTGACTGGCTACCTGCAATTGAGCGCAGCATCAGCACAGGGCGGCTTGGGTACAGCGACTCTTGAGCGTATTGCCCTAGCCGTCGCTGAGATCAACGGCTGCGATTATTGCCTTGCTGCCCATTCCTTCCTAGGCCGTAAGGTGGCCAAGCTTGATGATGCTGAACTCACTGCCAACCGCAGCGGTGCATCAAATGACCCTAAGGCCGACGCAGCCGTGCGTTTTGCTGCCGCCGTAGTCCGCCAGCGCGGGCAAGTCAGCAATGACCAGGTCCAAGCGGTGCTGAACGCTGGCTACAGTGATGCACATGTAGTGGATATTCTGTTGGCTGTTGCCCTGAACACTTTCACTAACTACGTTAACGAAGTGACACAGACCGAGGTCGACTTCCCGGCCGTTCAACCACTAGGCATTGATGTCTAATCCATTGGTGCTCAACTACAGCAATTACCTAAGTTAGGTTCGACTCGAGTAAACATATAGTTTTTCTCAAGAGTCATATCATTTTAGTGGGCTACATAGAGTGAGTCCACATGGCTAAAAATAATTGGAGATATAAGATGACTATTCCCGAAATTGAAAATGGTGTCCAGACTACCAATACCCTTAGTAATAATCTCGGTGCAAAAATCACTAAGTTTGGTATAGGTGGCATCTACGTTGCCATGACGATAATATATTTGTGGTTTGGTGGCATGAAATTCACTAGCTACGAAGCAAACGGTATACATGGTTTTGTTAGTAATAGCCCTCTGCTTTCGTGGATGTATAGCTTCCTCAGCATTCAAGGATTCTCAAATTTTCTGGGTGTGCTTGAAATTTCAGTTGGCCTGTTAATCGCTGCACGAGTTTTCTCCCCTAAGCTCGCAATCTTGGGCGGTGTACTTTCAACCGGACTCTTTTTTACGACATTGTCGTTCATGCTGACTACACCCGGTGTTTTTGAGGCATCTCTTGGGTTTCCTGCGATCTCTGTGGTTCCTGGCCAGTTTTTGCTAAAAGATTTAGGCTTGTTTGTCGTGTCTATATTTATCGTAGGTACATCACTTACAGCACTGGAGCACAAAAACAAATAAGCCTCACCCGAAACAACTATAAGTTAGATGGCTCCTAAACACATTAGAGAGCCTTTATTTTTATCTTTTAAGTGCTTCAAGTACGTGCCTTACTAGAGGCTGTTGATCTTTGAGTGAAAAATGAACGGCATAGCAACAAGGTATAATGGTTTCGCCAAAAATCAAAAATACCACCGAGAACGGACGTTGCTATGCCAAGGACAATGCTAACAGATAACGCCTAGGAAGCCCTAAAGCAAATACTTAAAGAGACAGGGCGTGTTTACAATAAATATGAACACCGAAATACACTGGAAGGCATACTTTATCGTATGCGCACAGGCATTCAGTGGCGAGATTTGCCTGAAAGATTCGGTCGTTGGAACTCTGTATTTAAGCGCTTTAACCTTTGGTCAAAGAAAGGTGTGTTACAAAAATGGTTTCAAAGCATATCGTCCGATAATGATCCAGAATGGTTGTTTATTGATGGAAGTATTGTCAAAGCGCATCAAGACAGTAGCGGAGCCGCAAGCAGTTCAGATGAAGCGATAGGAAAAAGTCGGGGTGGGAGTTCTACAAAAATTCATCTCGCTGTAGATAGCGGTGGGCTTCCCGTTTATTTTGAAATATCGGGTGGTCAGATAAATGACATTGTCCATGCTCAGAGCTTAGTATCCGCGGCCCCAAAGTCATGTAGTGTTACGGCCGATAAGGGCTATGACAGTGATAACTTCAGAGCATTTATTAAGGCAAATGGCAGCATTGCCAATATTCCAAGAAAAGAGAACAGTAAAACAGGGAATGGTCACATGGATTGGTGCCTTTATAAGTATCGGCACTTAGTTGAGAACGCTTTTTTAAGGATAAAGGGGTTCTAGGGATTTTCCCCTCTAAAGTAACATAAACCGCCATACTCATTATATTTAAAGGCTTACAAAGGTGGGTTACTTCTCCAAAGTATGGCAAATTATGAGGTTAACAACCCCTTAAACTTAACGTAATTCCTATGGCTATAAAAAACGAACTCTCAATTCTTACCAAAGCTGAGCAGCTTGATCTATATTCTCCGCCGCTATTATCACTTGAACAACAACGATTGTATTTTACGCCAAACGAGATCGAGTTAACAGAGTCGAAAAGCATTCGCCTAAGAAGCCACCGATGCTATTTCATTGCGTTATTAGGGTATTTTAAGTCTAAGCCTGTCATTCTTTCACCTAGCTTTAACCTCATCTTTGACGATATGCAGTTTATTTCAACGCAAGTTCAAGGAGGCAAAGGGATCAGGCCTTTCAGCATAAATAAGATGCAGCGTGACCGTATTTATCAAAGAATACTGAGGTTACTAAACTATCAGAAATGGGAAGAAAGTCTGCACTTATTGCACTTTGAAGAAGTTGGTGACGAGGAAAAAGCAGCAATAACTCGACAAGTATCACCCGTTGCATGGCAGAATATTAATCTGAGCGGCACTTATCAGTTCGCTAGTAACCGCAAACTACCTGATTTACAGGAAATAACTAGGCCTATTGTTGAAAATGAAGTCTAAAATGAAAGGTAACCCAGCTCCACAAGCCATTAACGGCGAGGTTTGTAGCGATTTATGTTACTTTAGAGGGGAAAATCCCTAGAACCCCAAGATGGTATTTTATGATGTTGAGTGAGCCTTGACGAAAGTATGAGCAAAATAACGACCGTGTTGAGGTACGAGACATCACCAACTGTTTTTGCTACGACTTAAATACTTTGTATGTGTTTTGTTCTAAATATTGAGAGGACTTATTTACTGCAATCCGCAATTTTTTTGCCACTTCAATCACTACTGATAACACTTGCTCACTAAAACATTATTATTTAAAAATAACCTCAGTAAAATGTGGATTATTAATTAATACTTCTAGTTTATATATTCCATCCAATTCAATCAGTATGTCCGTTTCGTTAGTATTCAGCTTGATGCACTCGTTACGACTGTGATTACGCAATACATCAATAGCAACACCTTTTATAGATTCGCCCACTTTCATCGTTAATTTAACCGGATAACGGAACAAACAAACTATTTCAATATAATCATATTCACTACAACTAATCATAAGACTCACCTCTGAAAATGGATTACTTACCGTGAGGCTGATTGACAGTTATTGCAATAACCTCAAAAACACAAAACTCCCCCATAACGGACTATTACTTGCAGGCTTTAATGGAAGCGCTAGAGATAAAAGGCTGCAAGTAACTTCCCCAGCGCAGCTAGTTTATGGGCTTGTTAGTTAATTAAGACCTAAAAGTGATCCCCCATTTGCAGTTAATTAAGAGCCGCTTCAAAATCTTCTAGAGCTTGCTAGGAGGCCAACTTTCAATGATTAAAAGGGGTGACTCTACAACGCAAATGTTATCCCAAATTGGATCAATCTAATCTTCAATTCAACAGTTACAACCTGAATGCCATTCCGATCCAAAAAATTACTATAAATTGCCTTTTTTGATTAGCTAAACAAGTATATTGCCAAAATAACACTACTAATTGCTGTAAGTAATATTACAACCGCGGACATTTTAGAAGCCGAGTCTAATTCTTTGCCAAATCCAAGATCGCGTAGCATATGATTTACGCCTGAAATAGCATGAAAGCTTAGCGCTGTTAAACCACCCCAAAATATGACCCTTACAAACCAGTTTTCAAAGTAGTTGGTTGCTAGTTGAAAACTGTCTTCTGACTGTAAACTGATAACAAACATGTACATGACAAGGGGAAGGAATAGTATTAAGAACACCCCAGTTACTCTGTGTGTAAATGATTCATATGCCGTGATAGGAGCTTTTATTTTTAGCAGGTTAAGAAATACAGGTCTTTGTTTTTTATTCATTTAGATTGCCTTGGGAATGGATGCGCACATGTAGGAGTTTTTAAAAACTAAAATATATCCTCGAGGATTGCAATCGTTATTCCTTGCAGATAGCTGATTTGAACAGATACATACTTGTTTTTCATATGACAACAGCGATCACGGCAAGAGCATAAATGTTTAATTATCACTCAATTGAGTTGCACCCCGCTAAAAATATAGCCTCAAGGTAGTCAGTATCCATTGCGGCCATACGTTGTTTACGCCTAACACTGGCTTTTCTGCTGGTATCGATCTTTATCATGTTAACCCCGATGTGCCGTAAACGGGCAATATTCTCTGCTCCGTCGCCACGGTATATCTGACAGTTATCCTCTCTCATCGCAGTATCCAAGACCCAATGTAGGTTATTTTCGATACCCCAATGTCCGCGTGCCGCTTTACCAAATTGCTCTGTCGTTAGCTTTGTAGAGCTGATGTAATAGCGGTATTCCAGTGACGCCTTTTTACCATCATTCTGGTAGTTTATCGCCATACCAATACAGGTTAAATTTGCCTAATCAGGGTATGCCTCGGCGAAATCTCCTGCGTCTTGCACATGATATTCCCGCGCTTCAACACGGCCATGCCCTTTCTCAATATGGAGCCCAGTGGCTGTATCCACAGAGGCGAATGCCGCCTTGATGCTTTCATACAACCGCTTCTGGTTGCCCTTGACCGCAATCAGGTAATCCGCCCCTTTATCGACGATTGTCTTGGTTATTTTGTGTTGGCAACCCATCGCATCAATGGTGATAAGGCAGCCTTTAATATCTAACAAATTGAGCAAATCAGGAATGGCGGTGATTTCATTTGACTTCGCGTCTGTCTTAATCTGCCCCATAACCACGCCATTTGCGGTAGCAAAAGCGCTGACCATGTGAATTGCAGATTGACGATCATGGCGAGCATAGGAGCTGCGCAAGCGTTTACCATCCACCGCGACCACTTCACCCTCGCTCAGTTTTACCACCTCTTGCATCCAACGTATAAAGCTGGACTGCAATGCGCTGGGCTCTATCCTTGAAATAATGCGAGCTATCGTATCGTGCACGGGTAACCCTTCTTTGAATAAACCTAAGCCCTGAAGCCAGCTTAGCCTTGCTTTACCAAAATCTTCAATATCCTCCCAGCCTTCACAACCCGTGATGATGGCGCAAATAGATAAGAACAATACGTCGTAAAGGGGGTAGCTTAATTTAGCCGTTTGGCGTGGGTCTTTTACATCAGCGAAGTACTGGGCAAATACATCGATTGTCATAGTTGGACTCCCAAAAGGGAGTTTAAGATCACAGCTAAATCAGATCGTCAAATCGGGCTAAATGATCATAGTCGCTTAAAATTCGTTCGCGATCTCGCCGTGCACCAGTGATTGAGCAATAATTGGTGGACTATTGTCGGCCTTGCTTAATTTTTGGTTATCATTACCTTCAAAGCGAAAGATAGAAGGTCTAACACACATGGTCTTTGTTAGACTAGGTGTTTGTCGACAAATTTTGCAATGACAAGATAAAAAAGTTGTTTCGGGTCATAAATATTTCTTAAGTCATGTCCGTTAATGCTAATTAACGTGCATACAATTAGTAAAACAGTTAGCTGATGGTGTTTCAACGGCTCTCTGCAAGTGGATGGCTATGCCGGTTATGCACAAATTGAAGCTACTTTAGCTGGCAGCTAGGCACATGCACGTCCTACTGTTTCTTTAAATGTTTTTTTGCAGGCTCCGATACTGAATGAATATGCAGTATTCTAGCAATTCATCAGAAGAAACTTTTCTTAATTTCCTGTAGCCGGTCATAAATCAGAGGTGGATAGTTTGCATGATATTCACCGCACTCTGGGCAAGTTTCTTGCTTTAGGTGCGCTTGATTGTCGAGATCTTGGTAAGGAAAAACGCTGAAGAGAAGTTCGTGCTGCATTAGTGTTTTATAAAAATTCTTGTGATAAGGTGCAATTTCGCTGTCTTTAATTTTGTCGAAATATAGGTCAACGCTGTTCAAAATACTCATGATTTCTTTAACCCCGTCAAACATTAAAATGTCGTCATCTTTGTGAATATCAACGTTCAACCCCTCTAGGTCCTCAATGAAACATTTAATCGCTCGCCGGGAATGCAGAAGGATATTTTGCGACTTGCCATCAACGGTCTTTTCCTGATCATAGCTAAAATTTTTAATGTTTCTTTCCACGAACATATAAAGTTCGTGAAGCTGATTCAACTCATGCCTCAATTGCTCCTTAGTGTACTCCTTTTCGATTTGCTGCTGGAGAAAGCCATTAGCGTCAATCTGGGCTTTCAGCGCTAGAAAGAGGACCACTGAACCCAAAATTTGTACGAATGGGCTTGAAATACCTCCCAAAGCATCACCTATTTCGCCATACCCTTTCAAATATTGCAGCGGAAGAAGAGGTGCAAACAAAGGGATAAGCAGGCAAGCCGCACCACCAATGACTATGACCCAGAAAGCTATTTTGGTAACAGGAGAGTTATAGATATTCATTTTTACACCTTTTCAGAATTTTCTTTTCTGTACGCGCTAGGAGTTTTGCCAATTTTTTTCTTAAACAACTTTTGAAAGTGTTCATGTGCCGGATACCCAATGGCTTCACTCACTTCGGGAACAGACTTACCGGATTCTTTAAGCAGCTGCTTTGCTTTTTCAAGCCGACAATAGGTTAAATAATCAAGAGGTGTCATGCCTGACAGCTCCTTAAATTTGACGCTGTAGTTCGTACGCGACATCCCCGCAATCCCGGCGAGATCGTCAAGACCCCATTTTTTATCGAGACTATGATGAATAGCTTCCAAGGTTTTGCTGAGTTGCGGATTTTCGATCAGTTTGAAGAATCCAGCATTTTTATTGGATTTGTACATGTGGATTC
>NZ_JAKGBH010000092.1:0-7236 GCF_021532515.1 Pseudoalteromonas sp. PAST1
GGCAATCGTAAGACTAGCCGAGTCAAAAGCTCGACTAGCGGTGTCCAACGAAGCGTCAAAAAAGAAAGGTTAGTAGCTTAGGCTATTATCTTGGAAGCTCGATGCCTTTAGGCGCGAGTAGTTCACAGACGTACAATAGGCCATTTTATCACTTTTGATGAACGGGAATAGGATGTGCCCGGGATAGAACCGATTGTTGCAAAGTACTGCGCTTAAAGCTGAACAATTGGAAAAATGATCCATTACTCAATACCTAGTTATGAGCGTAGGGTTTTTATTTTTTTTAATGGTGCTCATGCTTGGCTTCAATCTCATGAGTATAAATTAGACACCCCTTTTATACTTGTTAAGTTTAAGCTGTTTAAAAAAGTAAAAAGTAAAAAGTAAAAAGTAAAAAGTAAAAAGTAAAAAGTAAAAAGTAAAAAGTAAAAAGTAAAAAGTAAAAAGTAAAAAGTAAAAAGTAAAAAGTTTAGGTTTTAGTTCAAAGTTTGATCAAGATCATAAAATTATTTTTACAAAGTGGCTAATATTGTAGGTGCTAAAGAAGGAATGATAATGTTTGGACTTTTCAAGTGGTTTAAAATAGTGGTAATTACTCTGTTGCTTACGCAGCATGGCTTTGCTATTGCTAAACCAATGAATTGTGAAGAGCATCATAATGGCTCATCCGACACGCATATTATACAACCAAGCAAAAATATGCATCATCAATCAATGATTGACAATAGTCACTATCACACTGAAAATTCGCAAGATTCTAAAAACCGTCATGGTGATGAAGACTGTGAAAAATGTAAAGCTGGTGATTGTGTTTGTTGTGAAGGCGGTTTTTGTACAAGCTTTCATTTAAATGCCTATCTTGTGGAAGCGCAAGACGAAGGTATTTGCAATATTCATTCTGAGCTAATTCTACAGCGTACACCCCTACCAAAATCTGGTATCCATCTCTTACTTTATCGTCCACCAATTATTGGCTAATCACGGGAACAGTGCGTCTTTTTTTCGCCACTCCCATCAAAATAGAATGATTTTTTCATTGGTTTAAATAACCAATTGTTTTGAACGATTAGTACGATATTTGGAAAGGCATTATGAAAATGCTCAAACTATTGCTATTTACAGTACTTAATGCTGTCGATTTTGACCGAGATTTCTCTTTTACCAAAAAATTAGTTTTTAGCTTTTGCATTATTAATCACGAATAATCACTTGACCTGTGTCTTAGACACAGGTCTAAGCTGTAGGTGAGATTACAAACTTAGGTGAAGAACTAAGGAGTGAACATGAAAGTTGCAGAGCTGGCAAAAAGCCTTGGAACGACTGCTGATACGGTGCGCTATTACACCAGATTAGGATTGTTAAAACCAGCTAAGTCAGTGAACGGCTACAAGTCATACTCGAATAAAGAAGTATCGAGACTTAAATTCATTTTAAGTGCCAGAAACCTTGGTTTTTCCGTTGCAGATATCAAGGAAATTATTAATGAATCTGAAGATGGTAAAAGTGCGTGCCCATTAGTCAGAAGCCTGATCAAAGAGCGGCTTGAAGAAACAGAAAAGCAGTTTCAAGCAATGTTGGCACTTCGAGGAAAAATGTCTTCTGCGCTTTCTCAATGGGAAGAAATGGAAGACAAAGCACCGACTGCAAACATGGTTTGTCATCTCATCGAAAACTTTGAGCAAATTAAAAAAGCATAGGAGGAAAAAGGGTGGCTACTAACACAAATATAAAAACTGAATCAGGCTGTTGCTGTAAGGCAAAAGCTCAATCCTCTTCGTGTAAAAGTAAGGAGAATACGTTGGAGAAAGTATCACATAACCAACAGCTTATCATTGAAGGCGCTGGGTGTGCTAGCTGTGTAGGCAAAATTGAAGGGGCGTTGAAGGCAACTCTTGGAGTCGTCAGTGCGGAAATGAATTTTGCTGATAGGACAGTAACAGTTTATGGGACAGCTAAAACAGAAGAATTGATCAAAGCTGTTGAGTCAGTGGGGTATAACGCGAAGCCAATTGATGATAGCTCAGCAACAGATGCGCTTGATGAGAAAGAGGCGGCGGATTGGGCATATTACAAAAAGCTAATGCGCGATACGTTTATTGCCCTTTCACTCGGCGTTCCTTTGATGATCTACAGCATTGTGGTTGGAGAAATGACGGTTGAAACAAACCTTGAACGCATGTCTTGGCTGGTTGTAGGCATTTTAACTTTTGGTGTTATGTATTTTTCAGGTAAGCATTTTTATGTTGGCGCTTGGAAAAGCTTTAAAAACCACTCCGCTAATATGGACACTTTAATAGCTTTAGGAACAGGTACAGCTTGGGTGTATTCGATGGTTGTCGTGTTTGCACCTGACGCCGTTCCATTAATGGCACGGCATGTTTATTTTGAAGCTACCGCCATGATCATTGGCTTAATTGATTTAGGTCTGGCATTAGAAATAAAAGCCAGAGGTAAAACCTCTGAGGCCATTAAGCGTCTTATCGGCTTGCAGGCCAAAACGGCAACCGTAGTTCGTGATAGCAAAGAAGTTCAGATTGGTATTGAGCAGGTTTTACTTAACGATATTGTAAAGGTAAAACCGGGCGAAAAAATTCCCGTCGATGGTGTGGTATTGGAAGGGCACACCTCTATTGATGAGTCCATGCTGACAGGCGAGCCTATGCCTGTTGAAAAAGCCGAAGAAGATGAGGTTGTCGCTGGTACTTTGAACAAATCAGGCATGATTATGTTTAAAGCCACACGTGTTGGAAAAGACACGGCGCTTGCGCAAATCATCAATATGGTGAAACGAGCACAAAATTCTAAACCGCCGATTGGCCGCTTGGCTGATGTTATTTCAGCTTTTTTCGTTCCTGTTGTCATGATCATCTCTGTGTTAAGTGCGCTAGCATGGCTTAACTTTGGACCTGAGCCAGCAATTGCTTTTGCCATCGTATCAGCAACTACTGTACTCATTATTGCCTGCCCATGTGCTTTGGGCTTGGCAACGCCCATGTCTGTCATGGTCGGAGTAGGAAAGGCCGCAGAAGCAGGCGTGCTAATTCGAAACGGTGAGGCACTGCAAACCGCCTCTAAAATCACTGCCATGATTTTAGATAAAACGGGCACTATTACTGAAGGGGCACCTAAGGTAACCGATATTGTTTTAGCAAAAGCTACGGACGAAAAAGACGTACTACAGCTTGCTGCAAGTTTAGAGAGCGGCTCAGAGCACCCTTTAGCGCAAGCGATTGTTGAAAGTGCGTTAGATAAGGATATTGAGTTACTAAAAATTGAAGCGTTTAACGCCATTACGGGTTTTGGTGTAGAAGCAAACTGCAACAATAAAGCTCTGCTTTTCGGAAACGATAAACTAATGAAGTTAAAAGGCATAGACCTCACAGGCTTTGTTGAACAAGCGCAGTCTTTAGCCAAAGAAGCCAAAACACCTATGTACTTTGCTGTAGATGGTGAACTTGCAGCAATCATTGCTGTTGCAGATCCTATCAAGTCAGACTCAATCTCTGCTATCAAACGACTTCAGGCTAATGGTATACGCGTCATCATGTTAACGGGTGATAACAAGGAAACCGCTGCTGCTGTTGCCAAAAAAGCGGGTATTAGTGAGTTTCTTGCTGAAGTGCTGCCAGAAGATAAAGCCAACAAGGTGAAAGAGCTACAAGAAGGCGGCGAAATTGTTGGTATGACAGGAGATGGCATCAACGATGCTCCTGCGCTAGCGTTAGCCGATGTTGGCTTCGCCATAGGCACAGGGACTGATGTAGCTATCGAAAGTGCTGACATTACCCTAATGCGTGGTTCACTTCATGGCCTAGCTGATGCCATAGCGGTAAGCAAAGCTACTTTACGAAATATAAAACAAAACTTGTTTGGCGCGTTTGTCTATAACGTAGCCGGGATTCCTTTTGCTGCGGGGGTTCTATATCCCTTCTTTGGCATTCTGCTTAGCCCTGTAATTGCAGGTGCTGCAATGGCGTTTTCGTCATTGACTGTCGTGTCAAATGCAAATCGACTTCGCTTGTTTAAAGCAAAAGAGAATTAAGGAGAAACACGATGATGTTAATTAACTTATTAGGCTTAGTGTTAATCGCACTGATTGTTTGGTGGTTTTGGCTATACAAACCCAATAAAACAATTGTTCAAGGTAATGAAGTACTCATTGAAGTGAGGGATGGCGTGTATTCACCATCCTCAATCCAAGTGTCTGCTAGTCAACCTGTCACTCTGAAGTTTATGCGCAAAGATCAATCACCCTGCGCTGAAACAATGCTTATTCCATCATTGGAGATAAGCGAGCAGCTTAAATTAAATGAAATTACTCAAATTACCTTATTGAACTTATCACCGGGAGAGCATGAGTTTCATTGTCAGATGCAAATGTATCGCGGTGTCTTAAAGGTTGTTTAGGAGGGTTTATGAACATGAAAAAAGTGACCGCCATTTTCGATGAAATGGTGTTAACACGAGTAGAAGAGGCACTACTTTCACATGGCTATAAAGGCTTTACCATTCATAAAGCAACGGGCAGAGGTGCATATGCTGATACTTACAACAGAAATCACTAATCAGCACATATAGTTATGACAATTTATGTTGCTTTTGATGATGCAGAACATGTTGCTAAAGTTTTGCTTGATGCAGCGTATACCAACGTTGAAGGAGAAGGACTAGTTAGTATCTCCCCTGTGGATAATCTCTTCTGGATAAATTCTAAGTCTGAAGCTTCAGCGGAAGATTTAAGGTCAATAGGAGGCCAATATGAAAAATGAGCACCCTAAATTTTGGTCAACACCCACGGGTTGGGCTGCATTGGTGCTTATTGCCGCAGCCACCTATTTTTTAATCTTTGAACATGGACAGCATGTACTGCAATTTCTTCCTTATTTGATTTTATTGCTATGCCCGTTGATGCACGTATTTATGCATGGCAGTCATGGCAAACATGGCCACGATCATTCACATGCGCCTGATGAGAAAAAGGAAGAGAGCTTTCAAGAACTCACGGATAAAAATGCTGCCTATCGTGACGGCTACATACAAGGTTTAGAAGAAGGACGTAAGGAATCACATAAAAAGGAGAACAGTGATGAATGAGACATATGATTATGGCTTATGGTCAATGGTGATACTGAACTCAGCAATTTTTATCTTTTTTGCCTTTAGTTTTGTCAAACCAAAAACATCTACTGATTGGCGAAGCCTTGGAGCGTTCTCCGCCTTTATTGTTGCCCTATTTACTGAAATGTATGGCTTTCCTTTAACTATCTATTTTCTGTCGGGGTGGCTGACGGAGACCTATCCAGAAGTAAATTTCTTTGCGCATGAGAATGGGCATTTATTACATACTTTCTTTGGATTTCAAGGTGATGCCCATTGGGACCCATTTCATATAGTGAGTATGGTGTTTATTGTTGCAGGTTTCTTTATGTTGTCTTCAGCATGGAATGTATTGCATCACGCGCAAAAGCATCATCAATTGGCTACAACTGGATGGTATGCAAGGTGTCGCCACCCACAGTATGTAGCTTTCATTCTAATCATGTTCGGCTTTTTATTGCAGTGGCCGACAATCCCAACACTTGCGATGTTTCCGATCTTAGTCGTTGTTTACGTCAAGCTAGCGAAACGCGAAGAAGCACAAGCGATTGCTGAGTTTGGTTCGGAGTACCACAGGTATATGGAATCGACACCAAGTTGGATCCCAAATTTTAATAAAAGTGTAGAAGGTAAAAATCATGAAAACGTTAACTAAATCAATTTTATTTATTAGTTCACTACTGATAACCACTAGCTCATTTGCCCAAAACAATGAGCATAAACATGAAGGTGCGAACAAAGCTGATATGCATCAAGGCATGGCAATACCACATGAGAACATGGGAGAAATGCACAAAAAGATGATGGAAATGAAAAAGGAAGTCCATGCCATTAAAACTGAAAAAGATCCTGAAAAGCAACAGCAGATGATGGTTGAACATCACCGTTCAATGATGAAGATGATGCAATCCATGCACAAAAACATGGAAGAAATGCCAATGCATCAACAAATCAAGATGGCTGAACATCATTTAGAAATGATGGGGAACATGATGCCGCAGATGAACCGCAAAATGGAAGAAATGAAAGATAGCAATCAACAGCATTCACACAAACATTAGGAGAAAAATTATGAGCGATTTAGATCATAGAGTTGGCGTTAGAGAGCAAAATTTAGTTGTTCGAAATCTAAAGCTTAGCAATGTCACAGAAGAAAGCTGTGACGAGTTAGTAAAAGAAATAGATCAGCTTTTTGGTATAGATGAAGTTAGTTACAACATCAAAGAAGGTGAAATACACCTTGCCTATGATGCCGCAAACGTAAGCCTTGATGGGATTGAGGAGGTAATCCGTAAGTATGGCGCAGATGTTCATAATGATTGGTGGACACATACTAAAGAAAGTTACTATAAATTTGTTGATCAGAACATCAAAGATAACTCTGTTCATAAGCCTTGGAGTTGTCATCAAGCACCTTCGGGGGCTGGCCGGAAAAACAAATGAATTCATAAAAAAGTGTATAGATAATTAGTTAGTCAAATGAGGTAACAGTGATGAAAACACCCTATATAAAAGCTCTTTTATTGCTTACATTCGGTTTATATTTAGTGGGTTGTTCCAATACCACTTTTTATCATAAATACATGATGAGAGGTCAGGTAGTAGAAAGTTCTGATAATCGAACTCTAATCTGTATTGGTGCTAAGCATGGCGCAGAGGTTGGGCAAAAATACAGTGTTATTAGATTCCATGAAAGAATAGTATTGAGTGAAGGTGAAGATCCCTACACTATCGAAAAGGTAGGAACGGTACAAATTACTAAAATTGTGAATGATCATTTCGCAACTGTAAAGCTAGTGTCTGGTGACATTGCAGCGAAAGATATGGTGGAACTTGAAAACTAATAAAGTGGTGGCGAAAGCCACCACAAGAGCATAACAATAAAACTTAATGAAAAAACTTTAGTGTTATTTTGTACAACCTTTGAGATTGTTTGCTCAGTTCTGGTTATCTTGATGCCAGTACGACAGAAAAAATGTTACATATGAATTAGAAAGGTATGGGCTGGCATCCTAAATAGCTGTTCCAAATAGTAGATCACCCGAGGAAGGGAACTCAATGCGGTTTGCGCGATCAGATCAGTCGCCAAACATAACCAATCAACAACCGCATTGAGTATGAACAAAATAGCATTTTTAT
>NZ_JAKGBH010000093.1:0-7161 GCF_021532515.1 Pseudoalteromonas sp. PAST1
AAGTTCTGCTGATTTTGAATATCATCAATGTTGAGCTCGGACGTCACTTTACCTAACACAGAGGAGTCAAGGGTAGCATTAAGTTTACCAACTTGCGCGTCACTCATTGCCGAGACCTCTAAAACCTCGACTGGTAATTTATAAACATTTGCCCCATCAATTAAAGATGCTTCTAGCTGCTGAGTTTTGATATTGGCACGGATGGTTTTTAATGCGCCATTATTCCAATTAGCAACAAACTCCCCGTTTGCATCGCCAGTTACTTTCAAGTTATCGGGTAAGAAGTGTTTAAATTCAGCAATAGATAACGCAGCAAGCTGTGCATTTAACTGACCTAATTGTTTAGTTTGCTGCAAGGTCTCAAAGCATAGTTTTGAGTTATCGCTTTGCCAGCAATGCGCGCCTACATTAAAGTCAAAGGTTTTGGTATTCACTTGAATATTAACTGGCTTATTAGTGCCAAAACGCACCTGATTATCAGTAACAAGAATTTGACTTAATGCACCTTGCCAAGTTTCTTTATTAAATTTACCGTCAACATCGAATGATGCCTTGCCTTGATCTGCATCGAGTAAAAAAGTTAAATGGTGATCTGTTTTATCGCCACTGGCATCTAACTCAATTTGATTAATTTTGTGCTCTGCGATCGATGCGGAATCAAGCACCAGTGATACATCCGTTTGCCAGTTTGCGGCGTAATCAAATTGCCCTTTTAATGTTAAACCGTCAACCTGAATATCTTGATAACTCAAGGTATTCAGGACTAAACTTAAATCAACAGTAGGCTCAAGACGCTCTCCACGCAAACTCAGATCAGCAAAGCCCTTGCCTTGCATAGGCAAAACATCTTGATCACTTGCATCTAAACGCAATTTACCGTCGACACGCCATACTTTATCCACCTGTCCCGATAACGCAATTTCATTTTTACCGCTTTTTATTTCAAGTTTTTTAAAACTTGCATGCAAGCTACTATCAAGCTCAAAATCCGACAACAAAGTCACTGGAATTTGATTCACAGAGCCATTTAATTGCGTGTTATCTAACGCAAGCTGCCACTCACCTGCCTGTAAGTTAAATGAACCATTGAATTCACCAGATAAATCACTACTAAGAGCATCCGTTAAATATTGGGCTTTTAAGTGGCTTAAAGCCCCTTTAAATTCGCTTTTTACCCCATTCGACCAATCAACAGATGCGTTAATATCTGCTTTACTGTCATTAGCATTGAGGCTTAATTGCTCAAGTTTTGCATTTGTTAAACTACCCTGTAATTTTGATTTCACAGTCATCGCAGGTAATGCGTCTAGTTGCGTGACTAAACTCAAATCGACAGCATAAGCATCGGCATGGCCTTTGGCTTTTAAATCAAATTCCGATAATTGCAGCTGCTGTGTGTCTGTGGCAATTTGCCACTTTGCTATCTGGCCTGTTAAATCAAATGGGTAATTTGTTTGTTTTAGATTCACAGCCCCTTTTAACTGTGCAGGGTATGTTCCTTGCGTTACTAAACTTAACTTTAAATCCGCAAGCGGGCCTGAAAGCGACAGATTAGCTTGATGTTCAGTGCTTTTTACAGACACGGCCCCCTCAATAGTGTTTTCACCAGAAAGCTCAGCCGTTAAATTAGTATGCAATTGCCATTGCTGATAGCTTGCAGCAAGCTTTTTAAGATTAATATCGCTCTCTTTGGCTGAGGCAACCAATTCAATATTTTCAATAAGCTGAGCCTGTTCTGCGCCATAAGGGGTAATGGCAACTTTACTTATTTGAAATTGCTTTAGCTCAACATCAATCGGGACCCTAATATCAATTGCGGGCAATGCTGGCAACTCAGTTAATGGGGCTGATTTAGGCTGCTCTTTTGTTTCGTGCAGCATTACAGCAACATCAGCAATAGTCAGTGTATCCACTGTTAAATCCGTTGCTTCGCCGCGAGCACTTAAGTTTAGTTTGTTGACTGTTACATCGGCACTTGGGTGCGCTAGATTAAAGCGATTAATTGCAACACGCTTAACAACGACCTTCATAGGTAAACTAATTTGTGTGACTTGCTCAACATTAGGTTCTGTTTCAGTGCTCTGCTCAGTTGATGCAGCCTGATTTTTAATATTTAAATCAATCGATTGGGCGCTTAAATTATCAAGACAAACCCCATCACAACGCCACCAAAATAAATCAATTTTTAGCTGCTTTGCATCAAACTTGATGCTTTGATTTTCAAAGTGAACACTAAACGCATCGTTATATAAAAAACGACCAGATGGCAACCTGATTGATAAGCCATCAACTAACTTATTCGCCGTGAATGCAATAAAGTGATTACCAGGCGCGGTGAATAACAAACAAAACACAATAACTAGCAAACTTGCCAGCGTAATTAATAGAACCTTGGTTATCTTTTTTAACATCTTCATTAGATTTCAGGTCCTATGGTAATACTTAATCGGGTACTTTTACTTTCTTTTGTTAAACCCCAAGCATGGTCGATACGTACAGGACCAACCGGTGTTAAATACCGAAAACCAAAGCCAGCACCGACTTCGAAGCGGTCGCTAAAATCATTTGTTGCGGTACCACTATCGACAAATAAAGCTGCTCGCCAATGCTCGGCAAATTGATAGTTATACTCAATTGTACCGCTTATTAAGTATTTACCACCAATTAAACGACCTTGTTCATCTTCAGGTGAAATAGATTCATAAGCAAAACCACGGACACTTTGATCCCCCCCCGCATAGAAACGAAGCGATAACGGTACGTCATTAATATCTTCAACCAGCATGGCACCTAAATTAGCTCTTAAGTACAGTAAATGACGATCGGCGAAGGTATTCAACCATGCGTTTTGCAGTTGTAAACGTAGGATATTAGTTGAAGACATCATGTCCTCTAACCCAAATTCAGCTGACAGCAGCCATTGGTACCCCTCGTAAGGAGTCGTTCCGCCCTCAGTGTCTTTTTTCGCGTAGCTGATACCCGGCATCAACATTTTTGCACTTTGTTCTTCTTCTCCAATTCGGTAGGTTTCATAATCACGGCGGATAAATGCGGTTCGCACCCAATCATCTTCGGTTAGCCACTGGCGCTGTAATTGGCCAGTTAAAATTTTACTGTAAAGGTCATTTGTTACACCATCTTCGAGTTTATAGCCTAACGAAAAACGCCAAAGATCATCATTAGGGTCGTCTACTGGGACGGTATAACCTAGCGAAATATCTTGCTGCCTCTCTGACACATTTAAGTTGCTTTCAAGATAATGACCGTCTTCCGTTATCCATGGCTTAGTCCATTTAAAGCGAACTTTTGGGCCAAAATCTGTATTAAAACCGCCACCCACTTCATAGCTATTGGCTGGTTTATGTAATACATCAACATTAACAGGCACTTGATTGTTTTTACGTTTTGCAATGTCTGCATACACACGGACACTGGCAAAATAAGGGGTGCTCGACAGTGCTAAGTTGTAATCAGAAATGTCAGTCGCTTTATATGGCTGACCTTGTTTAAATTCAGCCAGCGAGCGAATGTATTTTTCAGCCGGGGTCTCAGTACCAATAGTGATATCACCAAACTGATAACGAGGCCCAGTATCGACATTAAAAATAATCTTTGCGCTATTATTTTTTAGCGATACCGCCAATTTATGCTCATGCCATTTTGCATCAAAATAACCTAAGTCTAATAGTTGGCTTTCGATGCGCTTTCTCGCGGCCTCATATTTGCCGTGATTTAAAAAGTCACCTTGTTTGATTTTGATGCTGTTGACGGCAGACATAAATTCGGCGTCATCTTTACCGGCACCTGTAATGGTTACATTGATATCTGCGATTCGAGTAACAGGACCACGCTCAACATCGACAATTAATAGCTGTTGTGCGTTATCAAAACTAATTTTGATAGTCGGCTTATAATAACCAAGCGCTTTTAAACTCATTTCTACTTGGCTTTTAGCATGACGCTTTAATGCCTTTGAGGTTTTTTCATCAATTAGTTGCTTAATGTAAAGCTCAACGTTTTTTTCGAGCTCACCACTGATCCCCTGAATTTTGTAATCTTTAATAACAGTTGAGGCACTAATCGCGTGCTGGCTGTATGAAAAGCAGAAAAAAACAAAGACAAAAAAGAAATGCCGAGTATACAAAAAATATCCTTACTTTTTTGGAAGAGTCATAATCTAAAATGAGTACAAAAAGATACTAGCACAGTGCCATAGCCACTGACATAATTGAAATGTTAAAATTAGTACGCGTTAAACAATTATTTTCGCTACAATAGCGGACAATACCTAGATTTATAATGAACGAGCGACTAAATGCACTTCCCTGATGACGAAAACGGTCAATTATTAGCTGAAATTGCTGACGCTGGTGTTGATTTAACCAGTATGCAAACTATCGATTTCTATATTCTTTTTGAACAAAAGCCTGAAGCAGAGAAATTTGCTAAAGCGATAACAAGTGATGAGCTTGCCCCTTCAACAGAACTAACCAAGTGCCCAGATACAGGGGTGTGGGAAGTAATTACCCGTGTGAAGATGGTGCCAGAACACACCTTACTTAGCCAAACAGAACAATACTTAGAAAGCATCGCTAATGGCCATAATGGATATGGCGATGGCTGGGGTTTAATGGCCGAAGAAGAATAAGCCACTCCTACATCTCGTAAGGGGATCAACTTAGTTGATTCGCCTTACGAAAACTGCCCTGATAATCAAAAAGCTTTTCTGCCACTTTCCAACCGTATTTTTTATTTTTACGCGCAATCACAAAATCGGGTGCAAGTAGTTGTTGTTGTAAATTAACAACCTGCTCCGCGCTTTGCCAATCTATTGGGGTAAAACCGGGTGCTGCTCGTTTTCCAAACTGCTTATTAAAAATAAATCGCCCGGTGTCATTTGCTAAGTTAAAAACCTCATCACAACTAGCTCCATCTTCATCATAGTAGCTAATTTTAAGTAAACCTTTTGCGAGCAACTGTGCCGACAAACCACTACACCTTAATACCAAAGCATCTTTTAAATTAAGCGCTTCCCGCAGTTTATCATCAGGGTCTGCCATAATGGCACCACAAGACTGACACTGCCTTGCTGCAATGTCATTTTGCTCACCACACTGCTCACATTCTTTAAAACGAAAACGATAATCACACTGTATTTGCTCTTCACCATCGTCCAGCAAGCCTTGGCAGCGCCTACCAAAATGCTCAATCACTTTGCCTTCGCCATCAGTTTTACCCCAAAAAATATTCGCAAATCCACAGCCAGGGCATAGCACTTGAACTGGCTCATTATCACTTTGCGCTTTTTTACTCCCTACCTCTGGGTAGAACAAATCAAAGCCATTACCAGCATAATCAATAACTAAGCAGTCTTTTTTTCCTTCGCTTAAACGAAGGCCTCGACCCACTATTTGTTGATATAAACTGACAGATTCGGTGGGCCGTAAAATCGCAATATAATCAACGTGAGGGGCATCAAAGCCCGTCGTGAGTACGGATACATTAACCAAATACTTTATTTTTTTGGCTTTAAATTGATTAATAATTCGATCACGCTCGTTATTATCAGTATCACCGGTGATAAGTGCCGTACTACCCTCAGGTAAGTAGCCAGTAATTTCTTTGGCATGCATCACGGTTGCAGCGAAGATCATCACACCATGACGCTGTTCACTGTACTCTATTACTTGCTTGATAATGGCTTTTGTCGCGCGGGTGCTGTCTTTTAATAACGCATTCATATTCTCAATGCCGTAACGACCAAATGAATCACTCGGCAGTGATGAAAAGTCATAATGGCTAATAGCTGCATCGACTTCATGAGGCGGCGTTAAATAGCCGTTTTTGATCATATAGCGCAGCGGTAACTCAAAAATACACTTTTTAAATGGTGCGTCTTTATCACCTCTAACAAAACCATGATAGTGATGATGATAAACCCAGCCCATTCCCATACGAAATGGTGTTGCAGTTAAACCAAGTACTTTAAGATTGGGGTTTTGTTTTTTTAGACTCGTTATCACCTGCCCGTACTGACTTTGTTCATCACCACTGACACGATGACATTCATCAATGATCAACAAAGAGTAAGCATCTGTAAGCTTATCGGTATTACGTGCCAATGATTGCACGCTCGCAAAGGTCACTTGCTCCGTTAATGACTTTTGTTTTAACCCCGCAGAAAAAATACTTGCCTTAAAGCCAAAGCTAATATACTTCTCGGCGTTTTGTTCTACCAATTCTTTAACATGCGCAAGCACCATAATTTTTTGTTTGGCAATACGCGCAAGTTCAGCAATAACCAGGCTTTTTCCAGCCCCTGTTGGTAACACAATTAGTGCTGCGTCATCTGTTTGTCGAAAGTGAGCAACCGTGCGCTCTACGGCCTCTTGTTGGTAGGGTCTGAGTACGTACTTCATGTTATCGGACTATAATCGACATAAAAAAGGGAAGCATACGCTTCCCCTGGTATTCTTTAAAGCAAAAAATTAAGCAAGGTGTTTTGTTAAATCGACACCTTGGAATGCTTTAGGTCGTTTACCACGGCCTGTCCATTCTACAATTTCGCCATTAAATTCGATGCGGTACTTCGGTTTTACCTTAGTGCGTTTGTCTGTTGTTACTACATCCTGTAGATCTTCTAATGTAAGTCCTTTTTCTTTTAGTAAATCGAGTACCTCTTTTTTAGCTTCTTGCTGTTGAGTATATTTCTCGATAGCTGTGTCGATTAGCTGTTTTGCTTTTTCTAATTCAGATAATGACGCAGATTTTACAAAAGATCGGATTTCTTTCATTGAGAGCTCTCTTTAATATTAAAGTTAAGTAAAATGTATAAACATGAGTTAGTATATGCCCTATTCATAAAATAATCTATTCGACTCTAATTCTTTATCCTAACTTTTTATTATACCCATGCTCTGATCTGAACAATGACGTCTTTTAACTCAGTAATTAAATCAATAACAATGGCAGTATCATGATTATCAATAAACGTCTTTTCCGTATCTACAATTAGTTTTGAGATAGGTGGATATCCCCCTGTGTCAGGATAGTTGTCGCCTCAGTTTTTCATAGCATTAAACAGGAGGCGGAAGTTAGGTATGAGTGAGACATTATCCAGAAGAACATAAAAAGGCAGTGGTTAGTAAGTTGATTGAAAGC
>NZ_JAKGBH010000094.1:0-7052 GCF_021532515.1 Pseudoalteromonas sp. PAST1
AATCTGGCGCAGATCTCATCGTAGAGCTGGGACTAATGTTAGTCTCTAATAGACTCTGAATACATTAGCGCAAACCATCTCCGTTATTTTTAGTTATTAACTTGCAAAACGGGGCGTACCATACATTCTGTCCAAAGACGAGTTTTATCTTTGGTCAAGATTGTGGCTGCTCAAACCATCTATTATGACTTTTAATACTCAAATACTCAAATACTCAGTTGTAGCTCGATTGAGATTTGGTAGTAGAAATTATTTTGAACCTTTATCAAATTTACCCGTTCGATTCTTACACAAATTTAATTAGAAGAGTGTCAGTAGAACCCTTCTTAATACCATTAGAATCAATACCTAAAGCCAAAGTCATCACCAGAAATAATGGGAGGTGTAGGTTTAATTATTAAAACAGTGAATACACAGATTAATTTATAAGGCTGAATTCTAATCTTGACAATTTTTGATACTATAATAACAAATTTAACTGATGATGTTATTTTTTTGTTACTATAATGGCAGTCTCATTCATCATCGGTGATGGCTTTTATATTGTCTCTTGATGAAGTAATCTTCAATACCACTTTATATATGTTACAATAGTAACAAATAATGTCATTGTACATGCTATAATTGATACTATAGTGACAGGTTTGGAGGTATTTATGTTATCCCTTTATACTGCTTATGATTTGCAGATGGATCTTAAAGAGTTTATCAAGTCAGCTCGAAAAAAAGACAAACTCAGTGTTCAGAAGTTAGCCGATCTCTCTGGCGTGCCTTATGCGACGATCCGAAAGTTTGAGTCATCCGGTAACATCTCATTACGTCAGTTTCTAATGCTTTATGAGACCGTCGGAGACTTGAAAAAAGTGAAAGAGCTAACAAAGTCGTGTGAACCTGAATTTAAATCAATAGAGGATGTGCTACGACATGCTTAAATCTGCCCTAACCGTAAAGCGTAAGCTTAGCACTGGTGAAAAGGTGCTTGTCGGCAAGCTTGTTGAAAATAGTCAACAAAGCTTCTTTCAATTTGACGAGACGTATTTAAACGCTCACTCTACTTCTTTGGCCCCGTTCAATTTAAAAGCAGACACAAGCCTACAAGTTGCGCCTAGAAAACCGCATTATGGCATCCATGGAGTTTTTGCAGACAGCCTCCCTGATGGTTGGGGTCTTTATCTCATGGATCGTGTATTTAGGCAGAACAATCAGAACCCAAAAACAGTTACCGCTTTAGAGCGTTTGGCCTACCTTGGTGAGAGATGTATGGGGGCGTTGAGCTATGAGCCTGAGTTCGATTTACTTGATGAGTCCAAGGGTTCAATTGATATTATTACCCTCGGTCGAGCTGCGATTGAAGAATTTGAAGGCACTGAGTCTGCTTTGCTTGAGCACTTGATGAAAACGGGGGGATCGGGTGGTGCTAGGCCAAAAATGAACGTTACGCGTTTATCGAATGGTCAATATTCAACATTAGACGACGTACAAGGAACAAAGCTTATAGTAAAGCTTACATCTGAAAAGTTTGACTTGAAGCACTCTGAATCAATAGTTGAATATTGCTACATGCAAATGGCTCGTAATGTTGGCATTGAGGTTCCTGAGTTTGATTTAATTGATGCGGGTAATGGGAGATATTGGCTAGAGCAGAAGAGATTTGATTGCACAGAACAAGGCGGTCGAATTCATATGATTTCTGCTTGTGGGTTATTAGATGCCCCATTTCGAGAACCATCTTTGGACTATGTGGATTTAGTAAAAGCTACGCGCATCATGTGCAGTGTTACAGAGTCACAGAAGCTTATTAAGCGTTGCATGTTTAATTATTTAACTGTTAACCAAGATGATCATAGTAAGAACTTCAGTTTTCTTGCTAGTGACTCCGATAACTGGACGCTATCACCTTTCTACGACATTGTTTACAGCCCTAATCCTTACAAAGAGCATATGACGGCTTTTGGTGGCAATGGCCAAACACCAAAGAATGTACTAAATCAGCTAGCTGCTCAGTCGGGGTTGTCTTCAAAAAAAGCGATTATGACTATGGCTGAAGAAATATTTGAAGCAACGCGTTCGTTTAGGCATGAGGCCAAGCATTTGGGTTTGTCATCTAATCTAATCAAAGAGATTGATAATGATATGATAGAAAAATTTAAGGCGCTTTAAGCACAGGATAATTAAAATTGTCATGCCTTATTTTGCAAATGTCAGATAAGTTGAGATGATCTATACTATTTTTAGCCCAAAATAGGAGCCGCCTGTTAAGGCCCATACCAAAAGTATGAAAGCTGACTTATCTGACTAATTTCGGTGCCAGCTTCATCATAATTTAGCTTGTTTTTATGTTGAATGGGACTAAACCAAAAGTTAACCGGTTTACCATTTTCCACTTTCTTAAAAGCTATTTGAATTTGTGTATTAGCATACAACTCTTCATGAGGATGATATAAATCACCGATAGACTCGTATCCTTCAGGTGTTGTAAACATTACCTTATAATAACCTGGTCTATAGCTATACTTTTCCTCAATCAATACTTTTACACTGTAAAAATTTGGTATTACAAAGGTTCTGCTATCCAAGCATGACACACTATTGTCTTTAACAATAAAATGTCTACCAGGGTGAGATTTAAGGTCTGTATTTGCTTCAAGCGTATCCGGGTAAGTAAATCCACTTTTATGGCCAAACATTCCTTTTAATGACTTCTGTCTATCTTTATAGCTAGAGTTAATCTCAGTACCATTTAGCATGATCACATCGTATAAGCAGACTGAGCCATCATCGAGGATATACGTTTCTAAAACGCCACTTTCAAAGCTTCCAATTGCAACTTTAGAGGCAAGCATTTCCTGAATGTTTTTGTCTAATGTGAAAGCATTACCTTTAATATCTACAGCTTGTATTGAATTAATCGATTCTTGGCCAAGTTTTATATAAGCCCGCTTACCTTGCTGTACAGGAATAACAACAGGGTCATTTATTTTGCTAAGCTGTTCTGCAAAAGGCACGTCAAAGTCACACTTATACATAGGAGGCTTAAAATTGCTAAATGGCAAACACGGAACTTTAGTCTTTAATTGCTCGATAGGTTTATATCCATCAATAACCCTAGTTCGAAGCATGTTAGAGTAGTTCATTCGAGCAATACCAAGGCAGTCGAATGGCAAGCGAGCCGTTTCTTTCATATAACTTATTTTTTGCTGGCCATAATACTCTCGAACTTCAAACTGTGTTTCGTCATCGCTTGCGTAAAATGCAATTTCACGCCAGTTCTCACGCTTTCCCGATTTATTTAAAATTTCTGACTCAACTTTAATCATTCAGATAACTCCAAAATCAAGGTTATAAAATTCGCACTGTTCTTCTGATGCTTCATTCATTTCGGTATCTTCATTACTCACTTGGCGGTTATGTTGGCCTAGTACGATAATATTTGCAGGTGGTTCAATGATGTCATCTAGTTTTTTTAATGCTTCTTCAAGTTCTCCACCTTCTGTTGAAACGTACTGTGAAGTAATTACGCAGCTAGCAAACTTATCGTTATTAGCCTCTTTGTAGTACTTAAAGAAATCAGAGTAATATGAAGTTAATCGGCTTTTTAAAACGGGTAAGATTGGATGGCTAATTACGCTATCCTGCATGTTCAGTGTTTTCAAGGCACGAAGAATTAATGCAAAACCAGCCCATTCAAGTGTATTGTTGAATACATCCATACCCCCAAATACTTTGTTTTGCCATGCATCAAAAGCAGAGTGCATTTCATACTCATCCATATACCAAACTTTGCTTGTACCATTTTCAAACTCTAATAATAAATAGCAACCAGAGTATGAAGCCTCCTGAGTGCTATCGCCTTTAACGTGAGATACTTTGTTTGAGCTAACATCAATTGCAAACTTATCGTTGTCATAAACCACTGCAAGTTCATAGCTTTTTACAATACCTTGAGTTTCAAGGTAGGCAATTACATTATCTGTATTTAGTGCAGGAAACAGACAATATGCAGTAGTGTAGGGATGTTTCCTAACTCTTATGTCTACTAGGTTAAGCAGCTCAGGACTCAGAGAGCCGATCAACATATCCATTTCTTTAATTGTCGCAACAACGTCATCTAGGGCGCACTCTTTAATTAAAGCGGAATAATGAGAATGTGAAGCCAAGTTGAACAATGTTTCCCACTGTTTAATATTGTCTGAAGTAGATTTGATTAGCTTTTCAATTTGAACTGATAACATTAGTACGCCTCACGTGAATAAGCACTTTCGAATTGTTCTTCATAAGCTTGGTGATTGGAGCTGTGCTGACAATCTTGATCATCAAACAAAATTGGGTCATTCATAACACTATCTCTATAAATACAAGGGCAGAGAGTCTTCCAGTGACGTTTAATAAGGGTTTTCTCCCTCATTTGATCCACATGCACTGAAAGCCACGCTTCATTGCCCATCGCCTTACCTTGCTCTTCAATAGCTAAAATTTCTTCAGGAGGCATAACTGTAGTCTTAAAAGAACCATCAATTAGCTCAGTTTGACAATAGCCACCGGCTAATTGTCCACGCATTGCTTTAGATAGAACGGTTGTAGTGTGGGTAACTTTTGAATTTACACCGTTGTATTGGAAAGTGTCTTTTTCATAAAAAACATTCGCATTAATTTGTTTTACTTTTCCAGAACGGTAAGCAAGTTTAAGAATTCCCTTGTAGCCTAATCCTAATTGAGTCACATATTGGCCTGATGATTCACTATACTCAGTTTTTAAAAAGCAAAGCTGCTCAGTAGGGCAAAGTGAAAGGCCTATTTTTGCAGCTTTTAAAAATGAACTGATTACGGACTCAACTGGAGTGTACGGGAAGCTGTATTCTACGTTTAATCCAGACATAACGATTTGATAGACGTAGTTTAGCTCTGTATTAAAGTCAAGCTTATAACCATTTTCGGAAAGATAAGCATCAAACTGGCCTTTGCATGCTGTTAATTTTCCATACAATAAATTTTGATATTCTTGAAGTGATAAACTCATAACGCTCACCGTTGAACTTGGATATGTAATTAGAATATTTGATTTAAAAAATCGCGCTTATTACCAGTCAATAACAACGACCTCATCGTTTTTGGTGTATCCATACCAGTTTTCGCTATCTAAACATTCTTTAAGGGTTGCAATTGCTTTCTTCATGTCATTATGAGCAATCATCTGGCGGGTACGTTTCAACTCAAAAATCTCGCATATATCAGCCTCTAAATATTCAACACCGATAAAAGCAAACAATTTAACGGGAATACCTGCTAAATTCGCAACATACTTATAGAAACTCTCTTGAACGTCATATCGAAGGTCTCGGCATTGGAATCTAAACTTATTTGGATTGGCTGAACGAGTAGACTTAACATCACTGGCAATTGCATGCTTGTTAATGTAATCGAATTTTACTTTAAGCATTAATCCAGAGTCAGGATCTCGCGCTATTACAGTAAGTTCCGCAAAACCATTTGAAATTAATCGCTTAGCTCTAGCGTGAGATTTGAATGTATCCAAAATTCTATGGGCGTCATCCCAGACTAAACCATCTATTGGTGTCTTATGGGTTATGTGTGAAAGCGCTCCATCGTTGAAAGCAGCTAATAGGCTAGAACACTTATTATTTTCGACCATTTTTACAGCTTCGTTGTAGGCTTTGACTCCAGCGCCTTTTATTATGGATTTCGCAATCAAATCATCAAAAATTAGGGTGTTTGGTTTAGCATCTAACAAGCGCTTAACTAACTCTGATTTAGTGCCTGAGACCTTTTGACCTGCGGCTTTTAATGCGTCCTTTAGCTCAGCACTTGTGTGAAGCGCTGTAGGATACTCAATGGCAAGAGGTACACGGAAATAGCGATCATAAAAACCAATTGGCTCTAATATTAACTCGTGACCATAAGTGCCAGTATCAAGAGTGTTTCTTTGTGCAGCAGTTCGTTTTCTTTCCTCATTAGAAAAATATTGACGAAATACATGAGCTGGTGTGTTTTTCGCTAACTCTTTAATCAGAGATGAGCTATGAGCATCTAATTCGTGGTAAACAGAATTTGGCACACCGCTATAAATACCTTCAACAAGATCACCATTAGAGTCCAAAAAGTTTGGATTACCTAAATCATCGTATGCAGGCAGAATAGTGTTAAACCATTCAGTAGGTTTTTCTGTTTCTTGAACTTTTAGATTTGCTGATGCCATGTTCTTGCCTTGCTCTACTTATTTAAAGTAGTAACATCATGTCATAGAGATTTTTTCGTGCTGAACTGAAGAAGAAAACCTATCTTCAAAGTTAATGATGAGAATTGAGCGCGATCTTTAATTTTATATTTTCAGATAGTTAAGTCATTTAGAAAGTATATAGTTTGACTCTGAGGTGCTTGCATCACACTTTCACTCTAGCTATGCTGAATTTTCAATAAGTTATAGCGGTATAATATGTCTAGGAAGATTGGCCATACTGAGGTGCAGTATCGTAAGAGGATTAAAGAAGGGCGTGGTACAGGCGAGTATCAGAATTATAAGCCTTGGTTAACGGCTTATGATGCGCCATCCGATGGTCGTGTACATCGAGTCTTTGGTTATAAATCCAAACGAACACACCACTCATTATCCGATCTTGACCTATCCATGTTCTACTTGCTTGAGTGGCGGCAAGATGTGCTGCAAGTCAAAGAGCAGTTTCCGCTTGAACGCAATATAACAATAGAGCTTGCTGAATCTACTGGCATCAAATATCCAAGTGTTCGAGGTATTGACCAATACTTACCAAGTGACTTTCTTGTTGAAATAACCTCATAGATTAACCACTTTTTATTAACTATATTAGCAAGTTAGTGACATACCGCTAAAAAAGACCCCAGCGTTTAGCCTTGCCCTCACTGCTACTATATAATAACGCTCAAGTATTTTGCGCGAATTCAACCCCGAAGTGCACCACTCGCTAAATTAGGCCGCATTGCGTAATTCGTTAAACACAACGACAGGCTGTTTGTAACCTAGGCACTTTCTAGGTCTGGCGTTTAGCGCACGTTCTATA
>NZ_JAKGBH010000095.1:0-6731 GCF_021532515.1 Pseudoalteromonas sp. PAST1
TACAATCGCCAACTGGTTGAAGCGATGATCAAAGTGAAGGCGCTAAATAAGATCAACACCCTTGGTCTGCCTAAATATCAGTAAGTTAAGTGAGTTTATTAGAGAGCTGCATTTGATCAACAAGGCCTGATAATGACTGTTATATTTCCGAGAATATCAGTAAGGCATATTAATAATAGAATGCTAGAAAATGGGGTTTCCCCACCTAGTTGGGATAAAGGGCTTGGAGCAAGCGCTCCATTTTATGCACTTGCTATTTTTTTAAAAAGAGCTCGTAAGCCTACACCACTATTTGATGGTAGATTTGTCGCCAAACATGCAAGGCCAATTGATAAGTTTCTCGCTTTTTTACATCTTCTCTCTACATTTGGCTTTATTTTTAGTATTTCAATTATGGTCTTATTAGAATATGTATTGCTATAAATAACACCACAAATTAGCAGCGAGTACACTTCTTATGATAACGCCTTATGGTTGGGTTGTAGCCTTAGGAATAGGCTTATATACAGGATTTAAATCATCGCTATTTGTAAACGAAAAAGTGAAGTCGCTAACTGAAAAAATTTATGATAGAGAGGCATTATTATAATGCCTAGTATAGATAAGCTTGCTCTGGCAAGTATGTTCATTTTTATGGCTTTAGCGTTTATTTTTGTGGTCTTATTTGCACGCATTTCTATCAAACACATAAATAAAAAAATGCTAAAAGATAATATTACCCCTCCGCTTTGGGACAAAGGTGTTGGCGCTAGCGCCCCTTTTTACGCTATGGCAATATTTTTTAAACGCTCGCGATTACCCACACCTCTTTTTGATGGCCGTTTTATAGCAAAACATGCAAGGCCGGTAGATAAAGTTTTAGCATTCTTGCACCTTTTCACAATGGCAGGGCTTACAATTAGTGTGTTTACAGCCATGTATTTAGATACAGTCTAAATAAAATAGAACTAGCGAAATGGACTTTAAAATCTTTATTTTCTACTTCCTACTCGTATTTACAGTAGTTACTTTTGCTTCAGGCGTGCTGTTTTATAGAGTATCAGTTAAGTATATAGATAAGCATATGGAAAAAGATGGAGTATCTCCGCCTGGTTGGGATAAAGGAATTGGTGCAAGTGTTTCATTTTATATATTCGCAATGTTTTTCGAACGTTCTCGTATACCGACGCCTATGTTTGACGGCCGTTTTGTCGCAAAGTACACAAGAACATTAGATAAAATTATTGGTGCAATCCATTTGGTTTCTATTATCGGAGCTGTACTCAGCCTATGTATAATAACTTTTTTAAAGCATAGCTAGATCTACGCGTTTATTTACTAAAATATAAGTAACCGGTTGAAGTATATTAAAAAATTTTTATACTCAACTCAACTCAATTCTATACTGCACCATTTTCTTCTTTTTCCTAATGATGATAATGACTATATTCTCGAGAATATCAGTAAGGAATATTAATAATAAAATGCCAGAAAATGGGGCTACCCACCTAGTTGGGATAAAGGGCTTGGAACAGCACTCCTTTTTATGCACTTGCTATTTTTTTAAAATAGCTCGTCAGCCTACACTACTGTTTGATGGTAGGTTTGTCTCCAAATATGTAAGGGCAATTGATAAATATCTCGTTTTTTGCATCATCTCTCAACATTTGGCTTTATCGCAATGTTAAGTGGAATAAAAAGACTCAAGTACATCGAAGTTTAACTTTTCATCATTTTGGTAAATCCAAATGATAAGTAACGATCTACTTTCGTAAATCGTTACTTACTATAATGGCTAGCTAATTACTAATTTATGGGCTTAATTAATAAGCGCCCTCACTGTAAGTTAATTCGTAGCTGTGGCTATAAATTTCTAAAATATTGCCAAACGGGTCTTCCATATAAATCATGCGGTATGGTTTTTCACCTGGGTAATAATAACGTGGTTTTTCCATACGTTTCTTACCACCTGCAGCAACAATGCGTTCTGCAAGCTCTTCAACATTAGGATCTTGAACACAAAAGTGGAAAATACCTGTTTTCCAATACTCAAAGTTATCTTCTGGATTTTGTTGGTTTTTAAACTCAAAAATCTCAACCCCAATTCGATCACCCGTTGATAAGTGAGCAATTCGGAACTTATCCCAGTTAGCACCAAAAACATCAGTACACATCTGGCCAATAGGGCTATCATCTTCGGTAATTTCCGTTGGCTCCATAATAAGATACCAGCCTAATACTTCGGTATAAAACTTAACGGCCGCATCAAGATCCGGAACAGAAATACCAATATGCGAAAAAGTACGTGGGTATGTATTACTCATAATTAACTCTCCTAAATAAGAATGAGTTTATAGTTTACGAGTGCCTATGTATTAAGTTAAATTATCATTTAACATTCAAATAAGTATATTTTGTTATGATAAATCCGGTTTGGTTAAAAACATTTTGTGAACTAGTCGAAGTCAATCACTTTACAAAAACAGCTGAGCGACTGTTTATGACCCAATCAGGCGTGAGCCAGCATATTAAAAAGCTAGAACAGCAAGTTGGAGCTTTATTGCTAGAGCGACACGGCAAACAATTTACACTTACTCCACAGGGCCAAAGCTTATACAACAGAGGTAGCCAGTTACTAAAAGAATGGCAATTTTTGGAGCAACAAATAAAAAATGATTCACCTTTTGAAGGCCGCGTAAAAATACAATCGCCGGGAAGTTGTGGGCTTAAGTTTTATAACGAATTGTTAAGCTTGCAATCAAAGCACCCAAAACTTTTTATAGAATATGCGTTTGCGCCTAATTCGGGGGTCGAAAAGGCCATAGCGAGTCATCAAATAGACATTGGTTTTATGAGCCAAGCACCTACAATGCTTGAGGTTACAGGGCACAAAATCGCTAATGAACCCTTGTTATTGATAACGCCAGCCCAGTTCAAAACTATAGATTGGCAGCAACTTTGCCAATTAGGTTTTATTAATCACCCAGATGGAAAACATCATGCACAACAGTTATTAAGTGCGAACTTTGCAGAGTTTGAATCAATAGCTCAGTTTGAGTGCAGTGGTTTTTCGAATCAAATCAACTTAATTCTAGAGCCAGTAAGTTTAGGGCTTGGCTTCACTGTACTCCCTGCTCATGCTGTTAGTGCGTTTCATAATCAAGAAAAAATACACGTGCACACACTAACGCACCCCGTTTGTGAAGATATATATGCATGCCATCATCGCAATAGGCCATTAGCCAAGCGAATGAAAACAGTTATAAATGAAATAAAAAGCCTTTAATCAAGCGATACTAAAATTGATCATCTTTTTTATTCTCACACCTCGTAACTATGATCTCCTATTTCTCTCCAACTAACTTCTAATGCCTACCCTAAAACCCTTGATTTTTAGCATTTAAAATCACATTTCATCCTTTGCGTTACCTTGCTTTAATGGTATTTTAGCGCCAAGCAATCTTGCCCCTATAAAGGAAGTAAAATGGCATCCAAAACCGTCGAATACTACAACCAAAATGCGCAAGCATTTGTCGATGCCACACTCGATGTAGACCTCAACGAACTTTACGACGAATTCTTACCGCTGATCCCAAAAAAAGGCGCTTTACTCGATGCCGGTTGTGGCTCTGGCCGCGACGCTTTCATCTTTAAAGAACGTGGTTATAACGTAGATGCATTCGATATCAGCCCTGCTATGGCAAAGCTGGCGTCAGAATATTTAAACCAAGACGTAGCTGTAAGCAGCTTCCTAGAGCTAAACGACGTTGCTAAATACGACGGCATTTGGTGCTGCGCAAGCCTTATTCACGTAGCAAAAAATGACTTAACCGACGCATTCAATAACCTTGCCCGTGCATTAAAGCCACAAGGCATCGTGTATGTATCGTTTAAATACGGTGAAGGCGAACGTGAACACAACGGTCGCGAATTTACCGACTTAAACGAACAAGCCCTTGAAAGCATTATTAAAGGCACAGACCTATTTATCCTCAAGTCATGGCAAAGCGCCGACCAACGTCCAGAGCGCGCCACAGAAACATGGCTAAACGCCATTCTGCATAGAAGAACGATTTAATAATTTATATGCGGTATAGCAGGCTATACCGCAACTCTCCCAATATTGTATGGGTTTTAGAGTATAGCTCTACCTAAAATCCTATATTTTCAATAGCTTTTCATGCTAGATTGTTCCTAAACTAAATCGCCAATATTCAAGCTACAACAATGCGTTATGAGCATAAGAGGCAAATGTGTCGGCGTAAACAGGGAACAGTTCATGAACTTTAAAGCACTTTTCAAAAGTACACATAAGGCTTGATTGATGATGGCCATGCAGCAGCAACTCGATTTTATTGCTTACATCCAGCGTATGCTGGTGGAAGGTGATTTTAGTGCTACCTATAAGTTTGCACTATTGCATGCGTTGGCTGATGTTTGTGTTGAGCAACCAATGATGTATGAAGCTAGCGAGTTAAACATTGATCTTGCTAAGCTTGCTGAAAAGTTAATAGAGCTTTATTGGCACCATGCAGTGCCATTTTCTTCTGCTCATAGTGGTGAAAGTGCTTTACTAAAACAAAACTCGGGTGCGCAATCAAAAGTAATTGCAGTGCTATATGAGTGCCAGCAAAATAATATTCGTAGCTTGCGCCAGCTCAAATTAAGCCCTTACTGGCACACTACTTACAAAGCAGCTTTAGACACTTTAAAAACAGGCCCTTTGTGGCGCTTACAAATTCTTGCTAAACAAGAAGAGTGCTTTTTATATCCGCACACAAAAGGCAAAAACTATATTACTCTAAATGCAGGCATAGCCGCTTGCTTTAGACGCTTTTACGATTTAGTTGTCTATTTAGCCAAAAACGCATGGCTACAAAAGATTCAAAGCATTAAGCATAACCAAGCGCTTATTGGCCCTCAAAGCCAACTGCATGACTTTTTATTTGGTTTCGACCGTACAGCACTTAATAAAGCAAAACCAGTTTTAGTCGAAATACAAAAAGGCCAGTGCTTTTATTGTCAAAAGCCACTCACAAGTGCTATTGAAGTTGATCACTTTATTCCTTTTGCTCGCTACGCTAACGATTTAGGCCATAATTTTGTTGCCGCCCATCGAAGTTGTAATAACAGTAAACGCGACTTTTTAGCAGCCCAGCTTCACCGCGAACGTTGGCAAGATCAAAATCTAGATCGTCACAGCCAGCTGCTTACTAATGAACTAACTCGCTATTTTCATTGTGATGTAGACAAATCCCTTGCAGTAAGCAACTGGGCATACCAAGTTGCAAGCAGCAATGGCGCAAAACTTTGGCTTGCAAAAGATAGGTTTGAGTTGGCGGGAAGTAATGTTTCTCACCAATTGCCAAGTAATGAACTTGGCTTAGTAGCGGACAGTAAGCCAGCATTTGATTTTAAATAAAATTTGAAGCAAGAAAGCTTTTTCAAGTTTGCCAGATTGCTGGCGGCAACCAAGGGGCGAATACCGCCGTCCGCCCCTTGGAACCCCACGGCGCCCCGAGGAACACACTGAATCCTCAAGTTAAAAATTGATGTGAACGTAAACGCCGTTTAATCGCCATCCATGGCGAAGTCACGGCTTAACTTGCATCCATGCAAGTGATTACTCATCAACTTTTTCCTTTCGGGTGTGTTCACGGGGAATTGGAGTTAACTGCACGTTTGGTTATGAAACTTAGCTCCAAAGGTGAACTTGGGCTGAACAGTAATTGCTCTAATTTTAAATACCTGATAGTTTTATAACCACATAATAAGAAAGGACTCTATCAATGAAACTTAACCAAGTTTTATCTATCGTAAATCAAGTCGAAAAATCAAAATTCATTTCATGCCTAGATCGTCTATGCTCTGATGCTGCTAAAAACAATAAAAAGCTAGCAAAAACAATAGATAATATTGATGGCCAAATAAAAAACGCATCAGGGAGTGAAATTACTCAGCTCTTTAATACTGTCAGAGATTTTTTTAAAGAATCAGTTAAAGAACAAATCTTAATGAGTTCGGCACAGCTAAACCTTTTAATTAATTTGCTAAGCCGAGATGGTAATTGTGTAGCTAGAATAAGTTGGATTGAAACTCTATATGCGAAAGAGTGGAAAGAGCTATCAAAGTTATCTAAAGACCTCCAAAATTGTATAAAACAAGGTTCACCTGAAAGCACATTTGATAGAAATAAAGCACTTAAAATCTATCATGCATGTATGAGTGAGGCTTATTTTAATGATCAGAAAAATAATCGGGATGCGAAAGTAACAGATGATGAAAGAAGTATTCTTAATGTACTCGCTAATGAGCTTGAACTTACAACAGATGAGTGTGCAGCTATTGAGCATCTAGTTGATGTGATACCTGAAACTGGAGTTTTAGATGCCCTAAATAACTTAAGAGATATGGGGTTAGTTTTTGTTAGTAAGAAAAGACAGGAAGTCTTTGTCCCCGATGAAATAGTTACTCTTTTGAATGAATTACAAGGTAAAGACTTAGCAGATAAATATATATTGAGAATTCTAAGGACATTAACTGATGCCGAGCTCTCAAATGCGCTAAAAGCTCATGGTCGTAAAATTAGAGGAATAAGCCGAGCTGAGAAGATTCAAACAATTATCGGCCTTGTTGATCAAATGCAACTCTCTAACAAATTCACTTAACTTACTGATATTTAGGCAGACCAAGGGTGTTGATCTTATTTAGCGCCTTCACTTTGATCATCGCTTCAACCAGTTGGCGATTGT
>NZ_JAKGBH010000096.1:0-5796 GCF_021532515.1 Pseudoalteromonas sp. PAST1
TGCTGAATTAGAGACATAAAAAATCCGATATTATTTCTAATATCGGATTTTGAAGCTATGAAAAGATCAGTCAAGTGATCATAAAAATATTCTTAACTGATCAGCATTACGCTATAGAGCGGCTTTTTCGTAACTTGTATAAATTAGGCCGTTGTAGGGCCTGAGCTTTCCCGTACTACTAATGAAGGGGTAAAGGTCGTGATGATGTCTTTATCTTGATTACGTGCACCACGGGTTTTTCTAAACAGTAAACGGGCTGCATGCTGCGAAATTACATCATTCGCCTGATGTGCTGTGGTTAGTTTAGGCCAAGTCTGACGCGAGAACGGTGAGTCTTCGAAGCCCGTAATTGATAGCTGCTGTGGAATTTCGATACCCATTAAGCGTGAGGCGAATAACGCGCCCGCTGCCATTTCATCGTTACCGCCAAGTAGGGCTGTGATGTTTTTCGGGTTATTCTCACCTAACAATGCTTTTGCGCCTTCTACACCTGATTCAAAAGAATACTGGCCTTCGTAGATGAGCGCGTCATGCAATGGAATGCTGTGATCTTTTAACGCGGCCTGATAACCCTCTAAACGTTCAGTTGTTGATTTATGCTCTTTGTCACCGCATAAAAAACCAATATTTTTATGGCCAAGCGACAGTAGGTGAGCGGTGATTTCGTACGCAGCTGCGTAATCGTTCACATAGATACAAGTGTCTTGGTCTTCTTCAGTAGGGCGGCCAGAGAGTACGCGAACATAATGAATGCCCATCTCATCTAGCATATCAATAATGCTATTTTGCTCTGACAGCGGTGGCGTTAATACAAGGCCAGCTAAGCGAGAGCGCTTGATCATGGTTTTAAAGTCTTCTTCCATGTTGCCATCCAGATAGTTACATGGATGAATAACCAGCTCATAGCCTTCTTCTTTACAACGCGACAACACACCGTTTTGCATGTCGATGACATAATAAGCATTCGGGTTGTCATAAACTAAACCAACAGTAAAAGACGATGTGCCTGCTAGGTTACGAGCAGCAAGGTTTGGTTGATAGTTTAACGTGTTAACAGCGTCCATCACTATATCGTACGTTTTTTTTCTGACCGATGGCTCTTTATTAATCACTCGTGAAACGGTTTTCATTGAAACACCTGCGAGCTTGGCTACATCATTAATGGTTACTTTCATACTGTTGCTTTATAGTTGGTTATATTTGTATTATAATATTATCGTTCAGGTATTCACCAGACGCTTTTTCTTATATGTACATCTATATTTAATATAAGTTAGTTAGTGTATCTAATGTTCTACCAAATTAGCAGTAAAATAATTGAGATAATTTTTATGATACCGGTGTCAAAAGAGAAAAATTGCGCTATTATCTCGACTATAAAATGTAAAAGTGGAACATTGACAGCGTTGTCATTTTAACTTTGTGTTGATTTCACACCGTGTTTTTAATTGCTGTCTTTATTCAATATAATAAAAAGATAGTTAAGAATCAGTTTGTTGCAAGTTTTGAAGGGGATTAAATATATGAGCAGCCGTTCGCAATTAGCTAGTTGGCAAGCACTATCTGAAAGTGCCAAGAAGATGAAACAAATTCATCTTAAAGATTTATTTGCCAAAAATAGCACGCGTTTCGAGCAATTCTCTGCTCAGATCCCGGGTGTATTATTCGATTACTCGAAACAACAAATTGATAAAACTGTTTTTGAACAATTAATTGCTTTAGCGAAAGAGTGTGATATTAGCGCATGGCGCGAAAAAATGTTCAGTGGTGAGAAAATTAACATTACTGAAGACCGTGCTGTACTTCATACTGCTTTACGTAACCGCGCTAACACAGCTGTAATGGTTGATGGCGAAAACGTAACAGATGCTGTTAACGCTGAGCTTGCTAAAATGAAAGCCTTTGTTGGTAAGGTACGCAGTGGTGAGTGGTTAGGCTACACAGGAAAAGCAGTAAAAGATGTGGTTGCAATTGGTGTCGGTGGTTCAAATCTAGGCCCACAAATGGCAACAGAAGCGCTTGCTGCTTATGCTGATGGCACATTAAATGTGCATTATGTATCAAATGTTGATGGTGTTCAGATTGCATCTGTTTTACAAGGTTTAGACGTTGAGACAACGTTATTTGTTATCTCGTCAAAAACGTTTACCACCTCAGAAACCATGACTAACGCTAAATCGGCTGTTGAGTGGTTTTTACAAACGGCACAAGCGCAAGAGCACATAGCTAAGCACTTTGTAGCTGTAAGCACCAATTTAGAAAAAACAGCGGCCTTTGGTATCGCTGATGAAAACGTATTCACAATGTGGGATTGGGTAGGCGGTCGCTTTTCTTTATGGAGTGCGATAGGATTACCAATCGCCCTGTACCTAGGCTTCGACGCGTTCGAAGAGATCCTAGAAGGTGCGTTTGAAATTGATGAGCATTTTAAAAATGCTGAATTTGAAAATAACGTACCATTATTAATGGCGCTTTTAAGTGTTTGGAACACAAGCTTTTTAGGTTATACAGCGCAAGCTATTTTACCGTATGATCAAGCACTACACATGTTACCCGCGTATTTACAGCAAGGTGAGATGGAAAGTAACGGTAAGCATGTTACTTTTGCAGGTGAAACGGTTCCTTACACGACGGTTCCAATTATTTGGGGTATGACAGGTATTAATGGTCAACATGCTTTTTACCAATGTCTACACCAAGGTAATGTAATTGTACCTGCAGACTTTATTGCTTCAATTGAGCCGCAAGTCAATGTAGGCAAGCACCATGATATTTTATTATCAAACTTCTTTGCACAAACCGAAGCGATGATGGCCGGTGTTGATGCAGAGCAAGTAACTGCAGATTTAACCGCAAAAGGTAAATCTGAAGCAGAAATCTCAGAATTATTGAATCACAAGATTCACCAAGGCAATCGCCCAACAACGTCAATGTTATTAGATAAAGTTGATGCGAAAACGGTAGGACGATTAATTGCGCTTTATGAGCACAAGATCTTCTGCCAAGGCATTATTTTAGAAATCTGTTCATTTGACCAATGGGGTGTAGAGCTAGGTAAGGGACTTGCCTCTAAAATTGAAGCTGAATTATTTGATGATGCAGTCAGTCATCCACATGATAGTTCAACCAAGGGACTGATCGCTTACTATAAGACACATCGTAAGCAGTAAAAGATTCGCAGTATTAGCTGCAAACCGAATACCTTTGAACGGGTAGCGCTGGAGTTCTTAGGGCCTGTATTTTTGTGAGAGGATTTACAGAGCCCCTAAGACTCATTTACTTCAGCCAACATAAAAAGAATGAGTAAGCTACTTACAAACAAATTCAACAGGCTTTGTTAAAGGATATTGTCTAACAGGCCACATCAACCAGATAACAACACGCACTGCCATATTGCATGAATTGGATGAACATGGCATTGCCAATGTAGAGAGTGATATATGTTAAATCCATTTGATATCGTAATTTTTGGGGGCGGCGGTGATCTTGCGTTACGTAAGTTACTTCCTGCAATGTATCGCGCTTATCAAGAGGGCAACCTTCCTCAAGGTTCTCGTATCCTTCCTACGGTACGTGAAGAAAGCAAACGTAAAGAATACATCGAAACAGCACATAAAGCGTTACAAGACTTTTTAGGTAAAGGTGAGTACAACGCAAAAGATTGGAAAGCGTTTTCAGCTTACCTTGTGCCAGTTGTATCAAATGTGACTGAAGCAGATGATGACTGGGACAAATTAAGAGATATTCTTGATGAACACGACGCTGACAAGTCTCGTGTTTTTTACCTTTCTTTACCACCTGCAGTGTATGGTAGCTGCTGTGAAATCTTATCAAAGAAAGGTCTAATCACAGAAACATCTCGTGTTGTTGTTGAAAAACCGATTGGTTACTGTGGTGAATCTGCTGAAGCAATCAATGCAAAAATTGCTGAATACTTCAAAGAAGAGCAAGTATTCCGTATTGACCATTACTTAGGTAAAGAAACAGTACAAAACTTAATGGCACTACGTTTTTCAAACTCATTGTTTGAAAACCTGTGGGATGCAAAATCAATCGATAACATCCAAATTAGCTTATCGGAAACAGTGGGTCTAGAAAGCCGTGCTGGTTTCTACGATAAAGCGGGTGCATTACGCGATATGGTACAAAACCACTTGCTACAATTACTTTGTTTAGTGGCAATGGAATCACCAAATAAACTAAACGCAAACAGCATCCGTACTGAAAAACTAAAAGTACTTGAGTCGTTACGTCCGTTAGTGGCTGAAGATGTTGATGCAAACATTGTACGTGGTCAGTACGTACCAGGTAACTTAGACGGTAAAATCGTCCCTGGTTACTTAGAAGAATTAAACGAAGGTGCGAGTAAAACAGAAACTTTTGTTGCTATTCGTGCGCACATCGATAACTGGCGCTGGGCTGGCGTGCCTTTCTATCTTCGTACTGGTAAACGTATGAAAAAGCGTTGTGCTGAAATCGTTGTTGAATACAAAAAAGTATCTCACAACGTTTATACCGACAACGTAGGTAACATTGAGCCAAATCGTCTTGTTATTCGTCTGCAACCAGAAGAAACAATTCAATTAACACTGATGTCTAAGCGCCTTGATAACCTTGAGATGCAATTAGAACCAGTAACCATGAACATTGAGTTATCGCAAGCGTACAGTAATGGTTTTCATTCAGATGCCTATAAGCGCTTAATGTTAGATGCCGCAGCAAACAACCCGTCGCTGTTTATTCACCGTGATGAAGTGCGTCAAGCATGGAAATGGATTGACCCAATCATCGAGCGTTGGCAAGAAAAAGGTGCACCATCGTTATACCGCGCTGGTACGTGGGGCCCTGAAGATGCAGATGAGCTTTTAGAAGAAAACAACCACGTTTGGTTTAACACAGGCGATAAGGCGTAATTAAGATGGCAACAATTGTTGAAAAATTCTTTGCAAACAAAGACGAATTAACAGCTGAACTTTCTTCAAGCCTTGAACAAAGCCTTGTTGCTGGTATTAAAGAAGATGGCCGTGCGGTATTGATGGTGTCGGGTGGCTCATCGCCAGCACCTGCTTATAAGCACTTATCAAACCTTGAACTTGATTGGGCAAGCATTGATGTTGCTATGGTTGATGAGCGTTGGGTTGATGCTGATCATGAAAAAAGTAATGAAGCATTTATCAAAAGCACGCTATTACAAAACCATGGCGCAGCTGCTAATTTCGTGACAATGAAAAATGACGCATTAACGGCGCAAAACGGTGTAGCTGAATGTGAAGCTGCATACAAAGCATTAAAGCGTCCTTTTGATGTGACGATTTTAGGCATGGGCCCTGATGGTCATACGGCTTCTCTTTTCCCTCATGCCGAAGGTCTTGAACACGGTCTAGCAACAGATGATTTAGTATGTGCAATTAATGCCATTGAAAGCGATGTAACAGGTAAAATCACTGAGCGTATGACGTTAACTTTATCTGCGATTGCAGATTCTAAAGTTGTGAAGCTTTTAATTAGTGGTGAAGAAAAACTCGCTGTTTACAAGCAAGCGAAAGAGGGCGGTGCAGTTGCTGACATGCCTTTACGTGCAGTATTGAATCACCCGCATATCAATATTGAAGTTTATTGGGCGCCTTAATCGCCCAATAAAACTCTATGCCAAAAGCGAGCTATTATGCTTAATGCCTGTCAGTTAAGAGCTGACAGGCATTTTTTGGGGCTTTCGTTCAGGGTATCGACTGGGTCTCTTTTTCACACATCTTGGATAATGTCTTTCTCTTCGCTCTGGCAGTACAAAGGTTTCAG
>NZ_JAKGBH010000097.1:0-5421 GCF_021532515.1 Pseudoalteromonas sp. PAST1
AGGCAATCGTAAGACTAGCCGAGTCAAAAGCTCGACTAGCGGTGTCCAACGAAGCGTCAAAAAAGAAAGGTTAGTAGCTTAGGCTATTATCTTGGAAGCTCGATGCCTTTAGGCGCGAGTAGTTCACTAAATATAGGCTAAGTAAACAGCAAGCAATGCACATATTTGGATTTAAGAAAACAACATACCGCAAGTACACGAGCCCAAAATACGAAGAAGAGATAAGTAACAGTGTTTCAATTATTTGCGAGTGCCTTGATCACATGGGTAAAGGAAAAGCAAAGAGATACTTAGAACTAAAACTCTCAACACACCGAGATAAGTCAGTTAGAAAACTATTAACCTGACGTATAGTCTTGTTTACTCTTAGGGGGTGAACTATGTTTATAATAGCTCATATTGCGTTCGTTACCTTTGCATATTTAGGGATTCATTTGGGAAAATTTGTTTTTAGCAAAAAATTACTAGGTAATTGAGCGATACCCCCTAGATTTATCTAATTTTAATATTAAATTAAGCTTATATTTGTTTCGGTTTTTTTACCCCACCTATAAAAAGTTAATATTAAAAACATGGAGTTATTGAAACAACAGTGTGAAGTGAATCACTTATGGGCGCCACCTTAATGTCGAATAAGGGGAGCTCATAAAGTTTCGAAAAATTTTTAAGTATGGAAGTTTGACAATAATAAGCACAGCCTCTATATTTAAAGTGTATTTAATAAATTATTGAGCCAGCAAATTCCTAATTGATTATCAATACCCAAGCATACAAACTCACCTTCATCCCTAAGTTTGTATGCTTTTTTCTTTTGTATCCTAGTTTAGCCAGAATGACGCTGGATTTGCTTTTTGTGCTTCTATACTTTGCTGGTTTGGTATTCTATAACAGAGGTTTAGCTATTAGGTGACATTTTGTTCTTGTCGAGCATTTTCTATTGTTAAAGACTCCCTATATTCAGCAGTTTCTGCTGTCAGTTTCCAATGAACATCAAGTAAATCCTGCTGCTCAACTACTTGTCTAACCTCTGCTATAGAGGTTTTGAAAAACTCTTTTTTGGGATTTACTTTGTTTACTTGCTCTCTCAAATCTTCTGTGAAGTTATTTTTCTAGTGTAGGGGCATCCACACTATAGATCATGGTATGCATATCAAATGATAATGGAGCAAAGGCACCTCAGAGCCCTTTTACTCTATCAGGTGGCTTTAATTGAGCAAATTTTAATTAAAAATCTAATGAAAATTAGGATTTAGATGGAAATATAGATTTTAAAATATCTTCAAATAAATAGTCATGGCTCTATGTTTAATGAAGTGTTTTAAGAAAAAATTAACCGGATATACAATCATTGCAAGCATGGTTGGTCAAACCATTGCTGTATCAGTAATTGGGGTATGGGCTGGGTTACTATCGATTGCCACTCCATTTGAAACAGCTATTGCTGCACAGGAACGGTTTGACCAAATTCAGCAAAAATACAAAACTGATGATCCAACAAATAACCGCTCCGATGATCAACGTTTAAATCAAACGTTATTAAAATACCCACATCAAACAGTCATAAATCCAAATCGAGAAAATGAGATAATTCAAAAATACTACCTAACCCCACAGACATCTAGAACAGTTGATTTGTCTGCTTATGGTAATTATGGAGACAATGCACAGCAGCAGATTGAAGATAGCGTAAATGTTGCGAGAGACATGTCAAAGTCAGCTGTTGTTCCATCGACTAATGCTAGTGGAGGTTTAATTACAAATTATAGTAATGGAGGAGTTTCGCTTACAAAAGATGATAGTGGTAATTATGTTGGGACTATTGATGAATCAAAAGTTACTGAGCATGTTTCTAATCAAAACGAGTACACTAGCTCAGAGCTAAATCACTCTCAAACAACATTTGAGGCAGACAGTCACTATGGTAATGAGACAGAGTTTTATGCTTCAGGAACCACTAAAATAAACAGTTTGAAAACAGACACTGCTAGTGATGCAACTGTATACCAAACAATTCAATCAATTCAGAATGACAATAAACCCCCAGAAATAAACCCCAGAAGCAGTATTTTCAATTACGGATTTAATGAAGTGAATGATGCCCTTGACGGTACCGGATCATGGTTATCGTCATGTACAGATGAGTCAGTTGACATAACACGTGAATTTACATCAACACAATCAACAAATCATTTATGTATGCAACCCCTTGCAAGCAATAGCTTATATTGCGAAGTTGAAAGAGCTACACCAGTTGCTTATGACGTAATAGTGCAAATGGCGGGTAAGGGTAAGCAGTTTTTAACAGTAGAATTTGACCTAAAGAAGCAAACTGCTAAGACAATAGCCCCAACCGATTCAATTGCAACAGAGCTGAAATTTGAAGGTCCAAGTTTTGAAGATTTCTGCACAGTTAATAATACTAATATTAATAGGGTAAGCCTTGGTGCTTGGCCTAACACCACACTAGATGGAAGTATTGATGAAAGTACTTGGATTCGAGAGTTGCAAGCGCCAACATGTGCAAATGGTTTAAAAGGTATTGTCCAAGTTGAAGATAAAACTGATGATAGTGGTGATACAAAATGGATCTTGAACGCTCAAGTAAGATACAGGTTTACTGGTGAAGTAGGGGAAAACAAGCAGTATCCAGCTGGTTGCTATGATGCGATTGAAAGTGAGCTTAAGGAAAGCAATGGCTTAGCAGGGTTTAGTGACACAATTAGTGGTGGTACTGAAAGCCGGTTTGAAGGTTTTTGTAAATTTGATAGCTATACAAATATCGAGGTTGGTAGCGTTGGATTACCCCCAGAAATATTAGAAACAGTCCCTCCTTTTTATAATGGTGATACAGGAAATAAAACTTGGAGAGTTAACCTTGATGGATACAATTGTGATCCTACTAAAGGTGAAGATTACTGTATTGTAACTCGGAGAGCCACTGAGGAAGAAAAAGCAGCAGGGATAGGGGATGAATTCCAATGTTATTCCTGGGATGAGATAGAATCTCAACCAAACCACTGCACTACCTACCAAACTGATACGCAATGTCAAGAAATTGAGAGAACATGTGCTGAAGGGTGGCTTTGGGAGCGAGATGACGCCGATGATATTTGCTTCGCTTACACAATTGAGTATCAATGTGATGAGGAGGTTGTTTCGACTGTAACAAGCTCCGTAACACAGAATACCTGTGCGGCTACATTGCCTTGTGTTGGAGGGAATTGTGAAACATCAAATAGTGAAGTTAATGATCAATTCGCAGATGTTCTTGCTATGGCTACAGTAATACAACATATGGAAGATGGGATGAACTGTGAAGATCCTACAGACCCATCAACGTGCACTATTTTTAAAGGTGAAGGCAAATTTTGCTCTTGGGAGCCAAGTGGTTTAGGTAATGACTGTTGTGAGGCTCCTGATGGTGTTGATATTTATGAATATGCACAAGCTGCTTATGGCATGCTACAAGCAGATGCATTTGTAGCTGGACTAGATGGAACCAGTAATGCTGTAGTAGGCGGCTATCAGAGTCTGAGAGAACCTATTGCTAATGCAGCTACAACTGCTGGTGAAGCTGTTTCAAGCGCTTGGTCTTCAGTGTCTACAGTATTTACTGATGCGGCAAGTACTGCGGCAGGTAATGCAGTAGGGGAGGTGGTTGATGCATCTGGGGCCGCAATGGATATTTTCTCTAAGCAGGCTATGGAAAAACTACAACAAGCGGTTATGAAATATGTTTATGATTCGATTCCAGAGGAGTTAGCTCAGGCATTAATGACAGAGACTGTTAAGAATGGGGCATCAACAGTGGTGCTATCAGAAGGAGCAAGTCAAGCTGTAGCGGTAATTGGTTATGTATATGCTGCATACATGGTGTATCAATATATTAAACTAGCTTTAAATTTGCTCACTGCTTGCCACGAGTATGAAATGGATATGGGAATTAGGCTTGCTACGAAACAATGTATTCCCGTAGGAAAGAAATATTGTGCTGAAGATGCTTTGGGTGTCTGCTATCTACGTCGTCAAGATTATTGCTGTTATGACTCCATCCTATCTCGAATAATAATGGAACAAGCATCCCCAATGCTTGGCCATGACCTAGAAGAATATACAACAGAAGAAGTTGATGGTTCAAAATTAAGGAATTGTCCGGGGTTAACCCCTGAACAACTGTCTAACCTAGACTGGAATCAAATTGATTTAAGCGAATGGATTAACATAATGATCGAGTCTGGTATTGCTGATTTTGCTCAAGACCTTGATAAGCTAACTGGTTCTGGTCGACTACTTAATAATGAAGGTCGAGAAAACGCTGTTGATAGAACAACACAAAGAGCTGTTGACGCTGAGCTTGCTGAGAGAGCTATTGAAACAAGAAGTATCATAAATGCAGATGATATTGATTGTTCATATGTGCCGAGACCATTGGCATGCTACTTCCTTAATGATTAATGATTGTAAAGTTGCGCGATATAAATAATAAAGTACGATAGAGACACTTTCGGGACAAACGAGGAAATCTATGAAAAATATAACTAAAATATCCTTAGCTTCAGTCATGGCATTAACTTTATCAGCTTGTTCATCAACAAAAGAGCCAATTGTGTTTGATAGCTTTCAAGCAAATGAGAATGACTCATTTGCAAAAACAACAATGCGCTTAGCTGGCAGCAATAAGTTTATGGACAGTGCTGACGGAAAGTCAGGGACACGCAAAGTACCTGGCTCGAGTGTAATGGCTCTAGGTCAGCTGTTAATGTTAGATTTTACTGGAGCAGCCAGTACAGCCATTAATGATAGTATCATTGAAGACGAGCCTTTAGCTAAGAACGCCCAATTTATAGTTAAGGTTGAGAATGTAAGTCAATCAGCACTTGCAAATCCTGAAAGTATTATTGCTAGAGCTTCGAAAAAGCTTGATGAAATTGCTGCCAAGAAAGGGCTTGAAATAGAGTCAGAAAGGACAACAAGTACTCAGCGAATCATCAACTATAAAAACAAAAATCAATGTGAAAATTTGATTCTTGTTGTAAATAACTGCGGGCAATACATTGGGCTTGGTCGAGTTTCGTCATATGATCAAGAAAGTAAGTCTGCATATGTAATTTTTGAAGCAAATGGAAATTTTGTATCATTGCATTTAATGAGTGATTACATGGGGGATGATGTTTACTTGTATCACCCTAGAAAATTAGGATCAGGTAACTGGGATTACAGTTGGGCTATGTACGCTGGTTCTCATATAGTCATTCACAAAGGGAAAATACATAAATTTATTACTGGGCAAAATTTTGAACATTAGGCTTGCGCAATCTCACCCTTTCAAGGGCGAGTCAAGCAAGAGGTAACTAGTCTTTTTTCTGACTTAAAGCGCGTGAAGTTTTTACGGCTCTTTCACTTGGCGGTGTGTTTTGATTT
>NZ_JAKGBH010000098.1:0-5219 GCF_021532515.1 Pseudoalteromonas sp. PAST1
ATTTTCATCAGCAAAATTACACATATCAGCTAAAAAGCATGAAGATATGTAGTCATCAGAGTCTAAATTAATGACATACTCACCCCTTGCCTTATCAAAAGCATCCTGACGAGCTTTATAAAGTCCTTCATTTTCTTTTTTATTTATGTAGATAAATCTATCGTCTTTCTTGAGATACTTTTTAATTATCTCGTGTGATTTATCGGGAGAAGCATCATTAACTACTATAAACTCAGCTTCTAACAAGCTTTGCTCTGTTAAACTTTGCAGAAAAGTATCTAAATATTTTTCCACACCATATACAGGAATGAGTACACTAACCTTAACTTTCATAAAACCTATAACAATTTCATTGTATTTAACTTTAACTTGGTTAAAACGTAAAAATAAGAAGAAAGATTAACCAAAGCAATATTTGTGGTCATCATGATTGATGCACCGAAGGGGCCGTATTCAGGAACCAACATAAAACCCATAGCCAACGACACTAAAAGACTGACTATTAGTATATTCTTTTGGACTTTTTCATGACCAGTCATTGAAAGTAATAAGCCAACGTTTCCGGTTAAGACGTTAACTACTTGCCCTATAGCAAGCATGATTAATACCTTCGAATATTCGGCGTAAGCCTGATCTATTAGAATTAACAATTCTTTACTAAAGACTATTATCAGTAGAATGGCGGGTAGACAAAACAGCCACATAAAACGTGCAGATTTAGTTATAATCAACTGTAAGTCAGCAATATCTGCTTTTTCATATTTAGAAGCGATTTGTGGAGCTAAAACTCTATTAACAGCAATTATTATAAAAGATATTAATGTAGTAAGTTTCATAGCAATAGCCATGACTGATATATCGGTGCCTACCCACAATAGCCCTAAAAGAAGAATAGCTGAATGATTATTAAACTGAATGACACATTGACTAACAAACATTGATTTACATGTAGATTTAAATCCGCTTAAATTGTGTTTTTTATCTTTGTTATTCAAATCTATTTTTAAAAAGTAGATTGAAAAGATAGAGGATAAAAAATATCCAAAAGCCAAGGCAAGTACTACACCTAAATAATCTAGCTCAAATAAAAAGATAGCTGAAAGTACACACGCACTCTGTAAGACTCCAGATGCAACCATGGCATAAACAACTCTTCCTATACCTTGCAATGCTGCTGAGAGTACTAGGTTAACTGAAGCTAAAGGTAAAATTATAAAAACGGTTAAAACAAACAGCTTTTCTGATGATAACAATTCAATATTGTTAACAAAATATATAACAGCAGCAGCTAGTATTGATGCCGAAAAAGCGAACATGCATGTTTTTCTTATTACTAGCCTAACAAGTTTTCCTACTCCTCTATTTATAGCTGAAAACTTTAAAATCGCATCAGGCGAACCAAAAGTTGTTATAGCAGTGCAAACTGATACTAAAGCTATTAGAAAAAAATAAGAGCTAGACTCTTCTCCTCCCAGCTTTTTTACAAGTAAGACTGTAGTTGTAAATCCTAGAATAGAAGAGATTATCTTTATTAAGAACACGCCTAGTGTTTGTTTTAAAAAGGAATCGTGGAAGATCCGTTTGATTAAATGCATGTTTAAACGTTTCTCGGAAAAAGATTCAATATATGAGCTATCTTTTCATCTGAAACAGCATTAAAGTAAAACTCTTTATCAAAACTTTCAATATCAGAGTCCTCTGTTATTGTATGAGCTTCTCGCACTTTTCCGGATATCCCAAGCGCATAATCATCAAATTTATACTTTCCACCTAATAGCTTATCGGAAAAAACTACATGTAAGTTGGGAATCGAATATGAATCTGAAGCGATTAACCCGTGCAAAGATGAAGAAATAATTCTTTCACACGAAAGTAACTGATCAATAAATGGTTCAATATCTTGCTGAATGTCTATTAGCAATACATCTTCACGTTTAGTTAGCTTTAAGACAGCTGGGTGCATCTTGTCCACATGATGCGGTATTAAGCCATAACGATATTTTTTCTTTATATCTGGAAAATAAAAGTTTCTAATGCAGATACCTGGATCTCCAAACTCTAAACCAGACCAATTTAGTTTTTTGGCCGTCTTGGGACCTCTTAGAAGCTTAATATCGAGATTTTTTTGGGTACTACTTTTCTCAGAAATAAATCCACTACCCCATACGACACTGTTATTTTTAGCACGATGTAAGATAGAGCCAATTCCTAGGATATGCTTTTTCTTAGAATAAGGATATATAACAACCTTTTTTCCCGAAACTTTCTCAATTAGATACTCATTAAGATCGTCCCCCCAGTTAGGAACCCCTTTAAAATAGTTAACCAAAATACAGTTATCTTTACCATAAAGGCTAATATTTTTATGATAATTCACAATAGTATTTAACTTTGTTTTAGCTATCTTAAATAATGATGATATTTTCATTTAAACAATTTCACTATACAACTTCTTTAACTTTTTAAATTCAATATCCCAATTATTTTGAGATACATATTGTAGACCAGTTTCCCCCATAGTTTTACGTAAATTTGGTTTACCTATAAGTTCTATTACTTTATCAGCAAATAAACCGGGGCAATTAGGTGTAATAAAACTACCAGCCTCAAAACCTAATAATTTTTCTTTCCAATGATTAAAGTCACTCGCAATAAAAGGTTTACCAAAAGTCATATACTCATATAACTTATTTGGATCAGTAAATGCATGATCTCCGACGTCATGTATATAGATAACTCCTAAATCTGACATTGAGACATATGAAAAAGCTAACTCTTGGTCTAAACAACCTAAATAATCTACGTAGTTCCACCCTTGTAAAGCTTTCAGTTCTTGCAGGTAATCATTACCTATTTCACCTAATAACCATAATCTTACAGGGCTTTTATTGTTAATAAGTTCAAGTGCATTAACTATATCGCTAATTCCTCTCGAGCTATTAATACTACCAAGGTAAACAAGCCTAAAAACACTATTATCGTACTTTAAGCTATGCTTTATTTTGTCGACTTCCTTAAGCAAACTCTCGTTAAAGCGTGGCTGGTTACCAATTAAAATAGCTTTATTACCTAACCTTCTCACAACTGCACTTTGGGTGCCTATAGCTCCATTCGAAACCTTAGCTGTTATAGCTTCTAGGATAGAAACAATATGACAAGATATTTTTTTTAAATTATTCGGGATCCAATCTCTAAAGAGCAATCTCTGAGAAAAGTCCTCATGTGTGTCATAAATAACCTTCTTTCCAAATAGTCGCAACAAAAAAGCAATAGGGATAGTATTTGGGTTATGTAAATGATAGATGTCACTTCTACAACTTAATGCCTGAAAAAAAACTTTATAGATAAGTAATATCCTAGAAACTTTCCCTTTATCTGATAACTTAGATCTAATTAATTTTATATTGTTGACTGTTAAACCATCCTGTTCCTTCGGCATTCTAGCGACCAAACAAACTTCGTATCCACTATTTTCTAAAGATACAGCTTGTTTTTTAAAAACCCTCACGTCATTCCAAATGTGAATTGGTGCAACTATACATACTTTTTTTGAGCTCATGGGATTAGAAACCAGATAAAATTGATTGATAATCATATTCAGAAGTTGCTAGAACGGTAACTTTCAAAATATATGGTATTAAGATATAAGCAAAAATAATTACCACTGAATAAACTTTTTTTCTTTCTATATATCTATCAATTAAATAGTACATTGGAAAAATATAAAAAATCATAAAGTACTGAGCAACTCTTCCGAAAAACCCGAAATATAGGTTAACAACAAAAAGCCAATATGTTGCAGCCGCAATCATAAAAAATGACATGAGCATATCATGATTTTTATTATATAAACCTTTATTAACATCCTGATAGTAGCAATGCATAGAAAGCAATATTAGAGGTGCATAGTATAACTTTGTTATTAAAGAAAAAAGATTTGCACTAGCTGATAGTTTACTCTCAAAGTAACCTAAATATGATCCAAACAATAATTCAACTAATAAGGGTAATAGCTTTGGTAGTATTAAGGCATACACAACACCTGTTAAGAAAAAGATAGTTACCACTCTAACTGGTGTGGGTTTAATAAATAGAAAAGCTAAAAATGGATAAACAATAATAAATGATGCATGGCAAAGAGATGCAAATATCACTAAAACTGCTGAAATCCAGTACTTTCTATTGTATAGAAGTATAAAAAGGCAAGGCATTACCGATATTGCCATATACTGCCTTAAGCCGTTCAATTGATTTTGATAAATACCAGTAACTGTGAAGTAAAGGAATACAAGTATCCAGACTTTATAATTTTCCTTTTTAAGCAGAAAAATAAAAAAAACCCAAAAAAAGGTATAGACTATTGATACTAGCAAAAATATGGATTGCTCACCCATCCCTAAAGTTGTAACTATTTTTAATATAACATAAAAAACATACTCTTTTTTACTATAATAATATTCAATGTTATACCCATACTTATACATATCTACATAAGACATGTAATCAGTTCCCACATCGAATTGAAATGCAGGCACTTGATAGAAGAAAAGCGCAACAGGCAATATGACCAACAAGTAAGCTAGTTTATGAAACTTCCTTTCTAGTAGAAACAGATAGACAACAGAAACAAAAGTAGTAAATAAGTACATTACTAACTTAGCCTTGAGTTACGAATAATATTTCTTGTCATTCTTAATTACAAAGCTAATAAAAACGATCATAAGCCCTATCGTTAACCCCAAGATTAGTCCTGCAATTGCTAAAAGAGCTCTACTTGGTTTAACCTTTTTTTCAGGAACAACTGGAGGATCTATTACCTTAAAAACATAATCTTTTTGGACTTCAGCTAACATTAAACTTCTTGTTTGCTCTTTGATTAATTCATAAAAAGTGTTTCGCATCTCGACTACACGAGTTTTATCTAACTGAGAGTTCAAATAATTAAGATTTTCCTTTGATTCTTGTTTTGCTCTTTCTCTCATTACCTCATTTATTTCGTAGTTCAACAACTCTACCCATTCTTTAGCTATATATGGAGAGTAATGTTCAACGGAAATCGTATATGAACCATTTTCTTTATCTAGTGATATATAAAAGTACTTTTCCATGAACACTTCATATGCTTCTTGGAGTGAAGGCTTTGCACCTACCAACCCTGAAGGTTCTCTAAGCCATTTATCTTCGTTCACATTGTATATTTCTGAGTCGTATAGCTGTCT
>NZ_JAKGBH010000099.1:0-5199 GCF_021532515.1 Pseudoalteromonas sp. PAST1
CTAAAGATGAAGGTGGTCGTCACACTCCATTCTTCAAAGGTTACCGTCCACAGTTCTACTTCCGTACAACTGACGTAACAGGTGACGTACAGTTACCAGACGGCGTTGAAATGGTAATGCCTGGTGATAACATCAAGATGACTGTAGAACTAATCTGCCCAATCGCGATGGACGAAGGTTTACGCTTCGCTATCCGTGAAGGTGGCCGTACAGTTGGTGCTGGTGTTGTTGCAACTATCGTTGAGTAATCAACTATAGTGATGCATTAAGCATTAAGAAAAACCCGAGCTTAGTCTCGGGTTTTTTTATGGGTGAAAAAAGCTATCAGCTGTCAGTTTTCAGACGTCAGATTCGATCGGTGGGGTTGTTTAGTGTGGTGTCTCACTCAGCATTCGGCCTGTTCATTCTTCGGGTAGGTTGGTTTGAGCGGAGCGAAACCCAACGTAAACAGTGCTATCAGCTTTCAGACGTCAGATTAGATTGGTGGGGTTGTTTAGTGTGGTGTCTCGCTCAGCATTCTGCCTGTTCATTCTTCGGGTAGGTTGGTTTGAGCGCAGCGAAACCCAACACAATCCATGTAAACCTTTTCTTTGATAAACCCAAATCATCATAAAACACTCCCAAGGTTATGCTTGACCTAGAAGCTAGAACTTTTACCCTCGCAACTCACACCTAGCAACCAACTCTGTTATTTCTACTAAAACTAATTACTTACCTATAGCTAAAGTTGTTTTTGGTTTCATCATTTCGTCATGAAAAACCACTTTTTTAGTAACAATGCCTTCTTAGTATGGCTGCGCTAATTATCCAAGTGCAGTTTAGTTAGCACTCAAATTCTTAAAATAACGTACTAACGGAACGTAACGATGAAAATTAATAAAATTGCTACTGCAATTGGTTTAACGTTGGCATTGTCAGCGACAGCCAATGCAGGTGTGTTACCAGACAGTCAAAAACAAAATGATTGGTATAGTGCCGCTGAAACAAAATTAACGGAAAAAGAGGCGGCGGCTCAGGCTGAGCAAACGTTTAAAGCTAAAAATGTCATTTTATTTGTTGGCGATGGTATGGGTATCTCAACGCTGACTGCATCTCGTATCATGGCGGGACAAATGGAAGGCAAGTCAGGCGAAGAAGGCTTACTAAGCTTTGAAGAATTTCCATACTCAGCGCAAATCAAAACCTATAACGTTGATGCGCAAACACCTGACTCTGCAGGCACGATGACAGCAATTATTTCAGGTGTTAAAACCGATGTAGGTGTAATTGGTGTAAACGAAAATATCGAGCGTGGCGAGTGTGCAACTGTTGCTGGTAACGAGTTAATTACCGCAACAGAACTGGCAGAAATCAAAGGTCTAGCAACAGGTGTTATCTCTACGGCGCGTATTACTCACGCAACACCGGCTGCAACCTATGCAAAATCAGCTGACCGTAACTGGGAAGACGTATCAGACATGCCGGCTGATGCTGTAGAAGCGGGTTGTGAAGATATTGCCTCACAACTTGTAAATTTTGAGAAGAACCTAGAAGCACGCTTTGTAGGTACTGACGTAGATGGTCTTGAAGTTGTGATGGGCGGTGGTCGTCGTCACTTCTTACCAAAAGACGCAATGTTTAACTCAATTGATGCAGTGAGCGAAGTAGAAGGTGACCGTACGGATGAGCGTGACCTAACGGCTGAGTGGCAAGAAATGTACCCTGATGGTAAGTACGTCATGGACCAAGCAGGCTTCGATACGCTAAATGCTGATAGCAAACGCGTATTTGCATTATTTAACGAATCACACATGCAATACGAAGCAGATCGCGCTAACGATGTAGCGGGTGAGCCGTCATTATCTGAAATGACAGGTAAAGCAATTGATATCTTAAAGAGCAATGAAAAAGGCTTTTTCTTAACGGTTGAATCAGGCCGTATTGACCATGGTCATCATGCGGGCAATGCTTATAACGCGTTAAATGATACTGTTGAATTTGCCAAAGCAGTGCAGACAGCGGTAGAAAACACCAACCCAGAAGAAACTCTTATTCTTGTTACTGCCGACCACAGCCACGTATTCACTATCGCGGGCTACCCAAAGCGTGGTAATCCAATCTTAGGTCAAGTAGTTGCTATTGGTAGCGAAGAACCAAGCCTTGCGGCAGATGGTATGCCTTACACCACAGTTGGTTATGCTAATGGTTTAGGTTTTCGCGATTTAGGCGATGAAACCGACGCTGATGCATCTTATAGCGAAGCGGCATTTGCAGGCCGTGTTGATTTAACGGGTGTTGATACGACTACACCTGGTTATCACCAAGAAGCCACTGTGCCACTAAGTTCAGAGACTCATGCAGGTGAAGATATTTCACTGCATGCAAAAGGTCCAGGTGCGCAACTAGCACAAGGCGTTGTGGAGCAAAACGTAATTTTCCACATCATTAACCAAGCTCTAGAACTAATTGAAGAATAATGGCGACGACGATGAAAAAACTAAATTTAATTTCTCTTGCTGTAGTAGTGGCATTAGCGGGTTGTTCTGATGACGATGACAACTCACCAAAAACATTAACCATTGAAAATACATTAGCTGTTGGCTCTGAGCTGTGCGTAAACGGTGGTACAGAAACCCTTACCGGTGAAGATAGCAACGATAACGGTGAGCTAGACTCAGCAGAAGTAACGGATACAAGCGTTGCATGTAATGCACCAGCAACGTCGTTAACGGCATCGCAATTAGCGCCGTTGACTGATAATGAATGGTTCAAGTCAGCACAAGTTAAAGTCGCTAGTAGCGAAGAAAACATTGCTGCCGTTGTAAAAGAGTCAGGTAAAGCGAAAAACGTGATTCTGTTTGTTGGTGACGGCATGGGTATTTCAACTGTCACAGCAGCACGTATTATGGCCGGTCAACTAGAGGGTAAGCTAGGAGAAGAGCATCAACTAAGCTTTGAAACACTACCATTCTCAGGGTTTGCTAAAACCTATAACGTTGATGCGCAAACACCTGATTCTGCGGGTACGATGACAGCAATGGCATCGGGCGTAAAAACGGATGCTGGCGTTATCGGTGTTGATGAAGACATCGAACGTGGTAACTGTGCAACGGTTGCAGGTAATGAACTAGTTACAGCCACTGAGCTTGCTGAGATTGCCGGTAAGTCGACGGGTATTATTTCGACAGCGCGTATCACTCACGCAACGCCTGCAGCAACGTATGCAAAATCGGCTGACCGTAACTGGGAAGACGTATCAGATATGCCAGAAGCGGCAGTTACCGCTGGCTGTGAAGATATTGCATCGCAGTTAGTTAACTTTGAAGCAAACCTAGAGGCACGCTACGAAGGCTTAGATGTTGATGGTTTAGAAGTTGTGATGGGCGGTGGTCGTCGTCATTTCTTACCGAAAGACGCAGCGTTTAACTCTGCTGATGCTGTGAGCTCAGTAGAAGGTGACCGTACAGATGGTCGTGACCTAACAGCTGAGTGGAAAGCTAAATATCCTGCAGGTCAATATGTGATGGACCAAGCTGGTTTTGATGCAATTGATGCAGAGTCAACTGAGCGCGTATTTGGTTTATTCAATGAATCACATATGCAATACGAAGCAGACCGTGCAAACGATGTAGCAGGCGAGCCTTCACTTGCTGAAATGACAGCAAAAGCAATTGATGTGTTAGATAACAACGCCAATGGTTTCATGCTAACAGTTGAAGCCGGTCGTATTGACCACGGTCACCACGCTGGTAATGCTTACAATGCACTAAGCGACACAGTTGAGCTTTCAAAAGCAGTCCAAGTTGCTCTTGATAAAACCAGCATTGAAGACACGCTAATCATAGTAACAGCTGACCACAGCCACGTATTTACCATTGCAGGCTACCCAAAACGCGGTAACCCAATTTTAGGTAAAGTGGTACCTGTGGGTAGTGATGAACCATCACTTGCAGCAGATAACATGCCATACACAACGGTTGGTTATACCAATGGTGGCGGTTTCCGCGACTTAGGTGATGAGACTGATGCTGATGCAGGTTATAACTTTGCACCGGTAACGGGTCGTGTTGATTTAACAGATGTTGACACAACAACGCCAGGTTTCCACCAAGAAGCTGTTGTACCACTAGGCTCTGAAACACACGCAGCAGAAGATGTGGGTGTGTATGCAGTAGGTCCAGGTGCACATTTAGTAACAGGCACTAATGAGCAAAGCCTTATCTTCCATGTTATGGATTATGCCGCTGACCTTGTTAAACAAGCCGATGCTAAATTAGCACAGTAATGAGTGTTTGGGAGGCTCCATGCCTCCCTTACTCAATTAGTTATAAAGTAAACCAAGACAAAAGAGAATCCCGTGAAAGCAGCCATCTTACTTGCCTCATTACTTAGTCCACTTGCTGTTGCAGGGCAATGCGATATGAACACCGGTTTTACGCAAGCAGACTATAAAGTCACCACAGAAATCGTTGCTAATAAGCAGCATACTGAAAACACTTTTACCCTTTGGCGTACGCCTCACCAGGTGGCTAAGCAGAATCCACAATTTATTGAATTATGGCAACAGTTGCGCAATCAACAAATTCGCCCAATTCGTTATTTTCAGCATGCCCAGCGTGGTATTGAGTATCAACCATCGGAAGTGCAAGGTGAACAAGATTGGAGTAGCAAATATCAGCTAGTAAGCGATAAGTTTTTAGCCTCAATGACGCACCAGAAAAGCACCGGTGAAGGCTGTGAGTTAACAGAGTATTACACACAGCAGCAGGGTGAGAGCAAAATAGAGCTAAGCTGGCTTGCCAATCAAAAGTTACTCAAAGCAATTCGTATTTCAACACCAATTTATAGCCGTGAAATTGCTTTAACAGCCAGTCATTACAACCAGCAAAAGATTCAGGCAGAATTTGCGAAATGGGATAACTATCAAACGACCGATTACGCAGATATCGGTGATAATGAAAGCGATCCATTTTTAGCTAAAATGATCAACTTAGGGTTTGTTGAGCATGGTGCAAGTGGATTTTATGATGCGCAAGGTAATCAGCTCAAAGGTGAGCATGGTCATCATCACTAATTAAAAAAGGCACCTTGGTGTAATGCCAGTCAGTTAAGAGCTGACTGGCATTTTCTTTTATAGGGATATTTATTAGGTTTCCTTCTTACCACCCTTGGATAATGCCTGTCTGGTAGCCTATCGGGTAAGATAAACAACCTAAGAGT
>NZ_JAKGBH010000100.1:0-5162 GCF_021532515.1 Pseudoalteromonas sp. PAST1
TAAGGGAAAATATGAATACGACTGCGTTACGGTTAGCAAAACTTGCCGAAGCTCGGCAACATTGATAGTGTGATTACGTCAAAATCGCTTGGTACTTATACCGTCAGTATCCCTTGGTAATCACACTTATTCATTTATCAATAGTTTGTCTTACTTACTAAAGCTTTATATTTTGGGAAGTATAGACCCTAACAGATTTATTTCAGATCTATAATATTAACTCTAAAACTCCGAATAAAACTTATCATCAATCAAGTTAATAAACTTCGTTCTAATAATTATTTTTTCATTCATTATCTCAGCTTCTGCCTCCTTCAGCAGTGGCAGCTTTGTTTTCTTGTCATACCGTGTTGGCATTTCACTCAGTAGCTGTTGGTAGAAGCGCTGTGTGTCTTTCTGAATTTTTGTTGATGCTACTATGAGAAAGACTTTGTCATATAACTTCTGCTCACCAAATAGTGCGCTTTTAAATTTTAAAATGCTTTGCTCATGCTGTTGTTTTCGCTTGAATGAGTGCTCTATTTCAATTGCAGCGACTTCGCTATTGTTCAGTAATACTAGCGCATCAACGTTTTTTACATCATTTGATGGGAACAGACGTTTAAACTCCAACTCAGTCAAATAGGCTTTCCAGAGCGGGTTGGGTATACCGTCAGTATTACTATTTTGAATACCAAGCGCGAGCACTAAACTTAAAATGCTGTCATGCATAATTGAATTTTGATTCACCTGTTGTATAGGCTCTGATGTTGACCGAAAAGGGAAGTCGATTTGTGTTAACTCACGTGCATATTGTGCGCCTGCGTATGTTAATACATAGACGCGACCATCAGCTGCGCGAATTGTTTTAGCTGTTTGAAGTAACCCCATACCAACGAGTTTGTTTAAAAACTCTAATGTCTTTGCTCTATTTGTTTGCCATACCTCTGCACACACAATCGCTGATACAAATCCAAACCGCATTGCATGTTTTATTGTCCACTCTAGTTTTACCTGGCCTTGTTGTCGTCGGTTTTTATATTTTTTGTAATGCATATCGATGTCAAAGTAGGGCAGATATACATTACTGTTGGTAATACCTGAGGTATCTTTATCTATCGTCATTTTTTATCTCCATCGTGATTTGTTTACTTGGAGATATGAAGGTTTGAGTGATACGAATTTTGCTAACATAGTGAAGAATAATCGGTTTTTCATTAGGAGAAGCATTCGCTTCACCACACCCAATGAAAATACTTATAAATAAACTAAATAAGAAGTTTCACTTCATTAATCACAAAGTTTCACTTTTAGATTAAACGCTTACAACCCACGCCTGCTCTAATGTTGACATTCGTCAACGAGCTGGCTCTACGAAGCGTTCGCTTCTAGGGTTGACGCTTAGCGCATGTCCGGCTTGCGCCGCACTAACCCCCCTTTTGCCATGCCAGGCTGCGCATTGATAAATCATGTTGCTTGTACAGCTGGCAGTCGTTCGTGCCCTCACTTTTAGGTTTACTGTTTCATTGCTTCGCTATTTCACAGTAAATTTTTGCTCCACAAAAACAAAAGCGGGGTTAGTCCGCCACAGTCGGACATGCGCTGCTGCGCTCGAAAATTGGCTTCGCAATTATTCTTACTACGCGATTTATTGAGTTGTTTCACAACTGCTTTTTATTGCAGTCAAAGCGGTTGCTTTGATGCGAGATGACGCTTCGCTTTGTAATTAACAGCAGAACACTTTCTGCATAATCTACTTTTATTAATCTTTGGTAATGCGTGTACGATTGTCTCGTTGACAAAAAAACAGATACTGAATCTCGAATTGTAGCGGGACGAGTATCTTTGCTTTTATTGATAAACAAGCTCTACAAAGAGCCAAGGATAACGAATTATGAGATAGATAAGATGGTTTGCCTGCACAGCATTAGCTGTGATTAAACCGTAAACAGGCTGGTGTTTAGCGCTGCACGAGAAACAAAGCCATAGATAAAAGCAGTCAACACTTTTTATCTTTGAAAACTTTTTAGCCGATAAAAGTTTTTATAAAAATATGTTTGCAAATGAGTTTTAAATTCTTAAAGTCAAATAGCGCCAAAACGAAAATTAAGGTGCAATTATGACAGACTTACTAAGTTTAAAACTATTCGGCCATTGTTCTGTAGAGCCATTTATAGAAGAAGATATAGACACACAAATAACCCCAATTGATGTATGTGATGACATACTGAACAACCCTTTGAACCTCTCAGCGCAGATAGATATGGCTGCTGCAACTGCTTGCGTGCTTTCAGATGAAAGTGATATTTCAGAGCCCCTCACAGAGCCTGTATCGTTAATTGATATTAATGACAACTTAGCTTTGTCTGAGTCAATATCGAGTACTGATGAGTGCCATGTAAACCACACAGACCATAGCTTTATGTTATCGGATGAAGGCGGGATCATAACGTTTGATGACGACCATGGTGCCACGGACTGGGGATTTGATGATGCAGGTATCAGTGATAATACAGATTTTTAGGTTAAGCAAAGCTTAGTTTACGTAAGCAAAGAATTAAAAATTTTGTCCTAGTAGTTAGTCCTACCAAAGCCCACATTAGTGGGCTTTTATAGTTTTCAAACCCTATTATTGGTTCAGTATGTTCTGTTTAATATGTATTTACGACTTCGCCCAGTTTCTATCTTAAGTGCTTACTTATTTATTTCTCAAAGTGGGGGAATGTAAGGGCGTTAAAGGACAGCTTTTAGTTAGCTAAATATAATATTTACTGGTCAGGCTGCTCTTTTTGCATATATCTATGAAAATGAGCAGCACACACACATTTATCTATTTAACTTTACTCAAAAATTTTAGAAAACTTCGTGATAGTAATGTCTTAGGTAATTTGTTAAAACTATATAAGGTATAGAAATGAGCGTTAAATTGGCAGAAATATACACGATTAGCGCACTTTTAAATTATGTTTTATTGTTCTAGCAAGGAGTGTTGATTTAGATGAGTGTTATAGAGGATTTTATAGAACAATACGGTCGGCAATATGATTACTATTCTGAACTTGCAAAGATAGGAGCTAACCTGTTAGAGCAAGAACTAGAAAAAAGAGGTATTAAAGCCATTGTTTCATTTCGTGCTAAAAGGCCAGAAAGATTAAAGCTTAAATTAGAGCAACGAAATAAGAAGGTACCTTATAAAGATGTAAATGATATTTTCGACGATATAGTTGATTTAGCTGGGGTTCGAGTCGCTCTATATTTCCCTAAAGATAGGGATTTGGTAGATGAAATAATCAAAGATATTTTTACGGTCAATAAACGAAAGATATTTCCAGAGAGCTCTCATCAACCAAAGTTTGAAAAAAGATTTTCTGGGTATTGGGCGTCGCATTATAGAGTCAATGTAAAAAATGCCACTCAAGGGAAAGAACGTTACGAAAGTGCTTTATTTGAAATTCAAGTGGCATCAGTTTTAATGCACGCTTGGTCAGAAGTTGAGCATGACCTTGTTTATAAACCCTTTTCTGGAAATTTGTCTCAAGAAGAGCTATCAATCTTAGATGAAATTAATGGACTAGTTCTGACAGGTGAAATAGCTCTTGAAAGGCTTCAAAAGGCAATGACCGAGAGAGCAAAAAACAAAGATGACATATCAAATAGGTATGAATTTACAAGTTTTATCACAAACTCTCTCAATAAAAATTACATAAATAAATTAAAGCTAGGTGATACGAAAATACTTTTTAATTATTTATCTGACTCAGAAAAAATAAGCATAAATAAAATCTCCGAATATCTTAGTAAGATAAACCAAAGTGAAAAGGAAACTATTACAGATCAATTGTTTACTATGATTCTTAATGACTCATATAAGGACTCTGAGAGCAGCGATAAATTAAAAAAATATTTCAAACGTTCACTCGGTACGACTAATGATGTTTCAGGATTCGAGTACTTTGTTAAGTCATGGATTATTTTAGAGAAGGCAGTCTCTACTATTCACAAAGAGAGAAACAGACACCATAAAAAATTCTTTACCGCAAAATTTGAACCTTTAGTATCAGATGGAGTGATCTCAAAGGATGAGGCTACTGAGCTTAACTATTTCAAAAGGGTTAGAAATAACTTGCTTCACGGGGTTGAAACACCTAATGATGAAGAGTTGAATGTTGGCTTTTTAAGGCTAATTACTCTTACAGAAAAAATAATATCCTCAATAAATGACGAAGCAGCCAAAGAATACCTATTGAAAGAAGTAAGGCTATTGCGTAATTAAAACATACAAGGCATTTAAAATTTAGACATTTTAATGCTTGCTCGGCTCCACTTAGTTGCACATTTTAGCAAGTATTACTATGCCGTTTAATTCGGTATTACAACCTCAAATACATAGGACATCATCATGATCAAAAAATTATCACAAAGATACGATGACTTGGCAGATGAAGCATTACGCATTGAAGAAACCAAGGTTACAAAACAGAGTGGATATGCGAACTACGATGAAATTAACGAAGAAATGTTTGATGAGTGGAAGGTTAAGGCTAAATCGCTAATTGTTAAGACGTGTGGTAACGATAGCGAGCATATTAATGCATTTGTTAAAGCTGAACAGCCTATACCTATGGTGGATGATAGCTATAGCGTACTCAAAAGAGTAAAGCCTGTTTTTATGGCTGCGAAAGATGACTTTCAGGGTGGGTTTCTGTCATCAGTAAAAAACCTTGTTCAAGCAGAATTGTTCGACTCTGAGCTGGAGCAGGCCATAGAGCTTCTTAATAGCGGTTATAAGGGCCCTGCTGCAGTCGTTGCAGGAGTAGTTTTAGAAACGACTTTGCGAGACCTTTGTACTGATAACTCAATACCACACGCGAAGCTCGACAAAATGAATTCAGACCTAGCCAAAGCTGGTGTGTACAACAAGTTGCAACAGAAAAGGATTACAGCTCTGGCTGATATTAGAAATAGTGCGGCACATGGTGATTGGGGGTCGTTCAATGATATTGAAGTTAAAGAGATGATCAGAGATGTAGAACGGTTCTTATCTGACTACTTGGTGTGGCCTTGTTGATCAAATGCAGCTCTCTAATAAACTCACTTAACTTACTGATATTTAGGCAGACCAAGGGTGTTGATCTTATTTAGCGCCTTCACTTTGATCATCGCTTCAACCAGTTGGCGATTGT
>NZ_JAKGBH010000101.1:0-4888 GCF_021532515.1 Pseudoalteromonas sp. PAST1
TGCTTTATAAGTTGCTGGGTACCAATTAGGTGCCTTCGTGAAGGCTTGAGCCGTATGCAGTGAAAGTTGCACGTACGGTTCTTAGGAGGGCGACACTTGGTAACAGGTGTCGTCTATCCGACAGAAATGTGTTACGCCTGAAAATCTGTTATTGGCACAAACCGGCTATTCAATGTCTGATTTAATACACTCTATAAATCAAACCTGGCAGTTCAAGTTAAAACTTATTCAAAAATAGCTGTTCAAAAATAGCTAACCTTAAAAGCTGTAACCTAGTACTTGTGAGCAAACTGGGTCTATTTTTAAAGGTTTTACTTTCGCACTCTCTAATTGGGTTTATAAATCAAACACACTGGGTAGCTTATTAACTTCTTCGTAAGTGTGACCTAAAATAATTTGGCCTGATGAGCGTCTGTTACCCAAATCTAACCATATTGGTGATTTTTCCACGATTATTAGCAAAAAACGTCTCATATCAGCACTAACCTTGGCTTTATCTATACAAACATCAACAGGATAAAATCTTTGCCTACTGACATTTGATTCACTAACTTTATCATCGCTATGCACACTGATGTCTAAGTGAACTTAATGATTGGTTACCTTTCGCAGTAAATAATCAAGCTGAAAACATTCTGATAAAAACGCAGATCTTGTACTACCCGCACCTATAACTTATACATTTAATGGTTTAGAAATCCATTTTGATGGGATTCCAAATGTGTTCATTTTTTTAATTCTTTAATGTGTCCGGACATACAATGAGAGTTTTTCATCATCAATTTGAATGTGAAAATTTCACAAACGTATAAATCGATTCAATTCTCGCATTGTTAAAACTTCCTTTGATTTAGGGTTTTTTGTGGTTTACGCGAATGAAGTTTGGGGCCAGTACAATTTTCTCAACATCATTCATGAATTGATATGATCTTTTTAGGTAACGTTGTATTTCCTTGGGTCGTTGATTACTTAGCAAAGCAAGCCAATTAACCTATTTGGTTCTTATTGTTTATCTTTTTCAAACCAAAAAGAAAGGCAGATAATTGAAAACTTTACCTAGGAGTCATTTAGTAATTTCGTTGTAAATTCTCACACGATGAGTAGTTACTTCTTTTTAAGTATCAAAAATGGTTTTTAATTTGATTTGTGAGAGCTAAGAATAAACATTAAGGATAATGATGGTTAAATATATAGGTTAGATCTTTAGGTTAGTGCTGTGGATTGTGATTTTAAGCTGTTGATTATAAAAGATAATAAAAAATAAATGAGATCGCAGTTACACGTTATTTAGATCGCAATTGCACGTTACTTAGATCGCAAGCACACGTTATTAGTACTCATATTGATATTATTATCAACAGGTTATAAAGGGCTGCTTGTAAAATATCCACAAAGATATTGCTCAAGATCGCATTTACACTTTATTTTATTCACAATCACAGTTTGTTTTTTATTCGAAATGGTTGAAAATAGGCCTAATTACTATACCAGATCGCAATTGCACGCTTCTCAGATCGCAATTACACCTTTTTTTAGTGGGTTATTCACAGCCCCCTGAATACATACTACAGAAGTTTAGTGAATTTTCATTTGAAAATAGTTTTTTTTCGCCCGTTACCTTTAATTAAGCGTGATATAATTCTGTAAGCCCTTGAAATATAAGTGTTTTATTTTTCAGATCGGTTTTACACTTTATTTTGTAATTTCTCTGTCCTTTTTAGAGCAAATTCTTCCGATTTATTTTTGACCAATAGTTTTAAGTTCACATCGGGTACACAGAAGTAAGTTGATGAAATAATAAACTGAAAATAAATCTCAGACCCTAATTACACGTTATTCAGTAGTTATGTAGCTTCTCAGATCGCATTTACACTTTATTTTATGAGCTAAATTTTTGTGTCAGATCGCATTTACACGTTATTTTATGACTTCATATTTCATCCCAGATCGCATTTACACGTTATTCTATGGCCTCAAATTTCATCCCAGATCGCATTTACACGTTATTTTTCGGCCTCAATTTCTATCCCAGATCGTAATTACACGCTATTTTATGGGCTCAATTATAGTGTCAGATCGCATTTACACGTTATTTTATGGCCTCAAATTTCATCTCAGATCGCAATTACACCTTAATCAAATAGGTAGGTTTTGAACTCAGATCGCAGTTACACGTTATTCATACTGTTACTCAAACGACCAGATCGCAATTACACGTTATTTTTAATAGGTTAATTAGGTAGTCAGATCACAGTTACACTCTATTATCGTAATGATTATAAAGAGTTTTTTAATAATGGTGCATTTTGCTGTGTTATTTATATAGCGATTTGATATATTTGAAATTCAAGTATGCGGGAATTTCGGTATGAGCAAAAACAAACTTACAATAAATAATTTGCCAGAGACTATCAGCACCAAAGGGTTAGTAGTTCAGGAAGCCGCTGAGGTTGAGCAGCTTAAACTCTTTACTGATGTGCATTTTGAAGGTTTGAAATCTAATTCGTTATCAAATACCTTTCCCCTATACGATTTATGGTCTCGTTTTGTAAGAGTTAAAACTACCATATACCCAATTAGACAAGCACCAGAAAGGCTCGTTAATTCTCGGTCTATTTCTGATAAGTTGGATGGTGTTGAATACACCGGTGAATTACAAATCTCACCAGCTGTAATCAAAGGTAAAGAAACAGACTATGTTGCTTGGCCATCTGACCGCGAAGAAAAAGTGGAGAGGGCATTAATTTCTCTTGCTACGAAAGGCAATATTTCTAAGATTAATAACGCAAGCGGCACTCGTTACGCCATTCATTTTAAAATGAATGAACTAAATGCAGAGCTTAAGTCAGTTAATCAATCACTATCTTATCCAGATTTAAAGGAAGCGCTACTAATCCTGTCTGGTAGTCAACTGTCTTTTAACTACAGCACCAACTCAAATGGTGAAGTAGAAACAAATGAAGCAAAAATGCCTTATCTGGGATCAATTCATTTTTCTGGTAAAAAAGGGCCAAGCACTCAGAGATGCATTGTATTTCTTAATGAGTACATGGCTCAGCAAATTGAAACTGTATCTTATAAAGGATATTACTTTAACCAGGCGCAACAATTTAAGAGAACCTTATCTAGTTGGCTTACAACCAGACTTTATACATTGTTTAGATACGCCAGCCCCGAAAAGACGTATCACTTCATGCTTGTAAGAATAATGATTAAGTTTGGCTCTATTGAGTCAGAAGACATCACTGAAAATCGCTTAATCGCTATTCGCAGAAATATGACTTCAACAATGAAAGACCTTATTAATGCTGGCATTTTAGAGAAGTATGATATAGCTGCTGTAAAAGACGATGAAGGTAAGGTTATCGATTACAAGTACACGTTATACCCAACAGAAGGGTTCTGTGATGAAATTGTGTCGCTCAACAAACACGCTAAAAAAATTAGAATCAAAAGCAATACGACGGAAGAAGTTGTTGAAACTCTTTTAATCGAGCAGTAAGGGGCAGTACATATATTGGTTATGGGGACTGCACTGTTAAAGTTGAACAGTGCAGTGGATTAAAGCCAATTTTACATATCAAGTATTTCAGATTCTTTAATCAAAGCTTTTGAATAACCATACTTTTTAAGCAATTGTTTTACCTCATCTATGTAACCTTGCGAAGCAAATGGCGAAATGTACACTTCTTGAATAAGCTCATTAACATCAATCTTCACGCTCTTGCCTTGAATGAAATTAACAGTTTGATCCAAGCTCTTCTCAGGAGGTGAATCATTCAATATGAAAAGCCTTAGCTCTTTTTCAAAATCATAAAATGGTTTTTTCGTTGTTATTAGTGATAGCCTTGATAGGCTATCATCGCAAAGGTGTTTTTTATATTTAACTTTACCCATATAAAATGGCTCTGGGTTACTGTCTTGCCCGTTAATCACTGAGCGTTTAAGTTTGCTCACCGACGTTTTAACGGCAACCCCATTCGCCTCACCTGAAAGATAAATCTTCCATAAAGCGTATGACTCATGTGGAGTTAATGACCAGCAGTTGATAAAGACACAGTTTTTCTTAGGATTGGTGTTCCAAAAAAAGCTTCCAATTCACCGTTAAGATTGTTCCCACTAATACCATCATTAATTAGATCATCTCTTTCTTTGTTTTTAACACTTTCAGGTATAGATACTTCATATTGATCTGAGAGTGCATTAGCGTTTGGAAAAAACAAAGTGGAATTTATGAGTAACTGTTCAAATTTCCAAGTACTCATATACCGCCAAACAGATGAATTACCATGAGGTATTTCTAGAGCATCGTCATTTTGTAAAATCATCTTCAACCTCCATTTTCAAGCGCTCAAAGACCCAAACTAGCTGCTCGGTTAAAATTCTGCACAGCAAATTCAGCACTAATGTTGTCGAAGTTTTTCAAATAAGAGTCCAGTGCAAATAGACCTATACGTACTGCTTCATTCATAGGAATAGGTACTCCACAAAGCTTTTTACCTTTTTGTGATACTTGCAGAAACAATTTCCCTTCTTGGTATTGAACCTTTAATGATTTGTCATTCTTAGCTCCGTAATGCTTTAACTCAATACTTTCCTTAATGAATAAAAATGCGCATAGAAATTCAATCAAACCTAGCTGAGTAAGCTGAATGGAAATTTTATTTTTCCAGTCATAACGTTTATTTTCTCCAGAAGCTGCCTCAATTCGAATAGTAATTACCCCTTTCCTTGTTATATCTGCTTTAAATTCGACAGCAGCCCCCGAATTCAGATAATAAGTGCACCACTCATGGTTAAACGGTGAGAAGAGATCAACTGCCTGTTGGTGGTACTCTATCGTCGCCAAACAAACAGAAGCATTTACCATGAGTTACAAGCAGTTGAT
>NZ_JAKGBH010000102.1:0-4387 GCF_021532515.1 Pseudoalteromonas sp. PAST1
TAACGAGGGCTTGATTATAGTGAGACCAGTTTGTGATTTTGCTCATTGTTGTTGCACGGGCTAGTAGGATATAGATGATCTGATCACAGGCTGGCAAGATAGTTCAAACTTTTAGGAAACAACGCCAGGAAAGTCTTATTTAAATAAGTTTTGTCCTATATCAAGTTACACCTAAGTAATTGATATGAAATTAAGAAAATTCATATTTTTTCGTAAATGCGGAGGAAAACTTTAATTCTAAATAGAATTTAGAATTAAAGTTAAACTATAGAAATTAAAACCTAGGATCACCTTCACATAACTCACCATCATAATCACTATCTAAATCAGTATTTGGACAATGCCCATTGAAAAAATAGGCTTCTTCAATGGATGTCATTTGCTTACAGTATTGTCTGCCATCACATTCGAAATAACTTTCATTAGTAGAGAAGCGTTTTTGTTGTCTCTTATTAAAGCGTGCTTTTAAAGGTGCTATAACACGGCTATTGACTACCTCAGTACTCACGTTCGTGAGTAGCAACAACCGTTGCGTTTGTTGCCGAAGACCCATCATGGACTTTTAGAATGTATTTATCATCCTGACCCATCATTGATTTTTTGATAGCACGATAATGGTTAGCCACTAAGTCGCGTATATCTCTATCTACTTTTCTAAAGTTTTGAGTAATCAGCATTATGTCGAAACCGTAGTGACGATGCATATCGTAAAACTGTTTTACTTCTTTATCGGTGCCTTGCTGGGGAAGTGCTAAGTGACATTCATCAACAAAGAAGTAAACACGATTACCTTCTTCGTTTTGCCAATCTTCATATTGAAGGTAATGCTCTTTTTTAGAGAACGGGCGTTGACCACCGTAGTTGTGAAACTCACCGTCAATAACTTCAATTAAGTCGCGGCAATACTCACCATAGATAGAACAAAAGTGTTCAACATCAAGCGGTAAGTTTGTTACTACTTTTCGTTTGTGTTCTGTCACTGTTGGGATGATATGGCGGACAACCGCTTCATAGCTTTTGCCGCCGCCCGTTTTACCAGAGATACCATGAATCATGATTAACTCCCTAATCTAACAAATGGAATTAACTGCAATAAGAACCGAATACCTAATGAAATTATTATCATGCTCATTGCTTGAGATAGTCCTAACGATGAGGCATAGAAGGAAACAGCAGGGGGTAATGAATTAATATGCGACGCGATATCCAAACCAGCAAACACACTATCAAGGCCATGAATTGCTAAGATAGATATTTCAAGGAAGCTTTCGAATATCCAAATAGCCAGATCTTTTAATAGTTCTAACACTGTTAAAACGATGCTATATAAAAATTCTTTCGCTTCATTCCACGTTTCTTGTAACCAATCAAGCATGACTTAACCTCCAAAAATCAAACGGCGACAAAGAAAAGCCGCTGAAATTAAAATAAACACTTTAAGAATTGCTAACAGGCCAGCATCAGGAACGGGAAGTTCAGAACAACCAAAATCCATAAATTGACCCAAGTTAAAACAAATACTGGTATCAGGTGCAGAACCGCCACCATTGAACTTAAATTGCTGTAAAAATTGATACGCTTCTGTTTGCTGAAATTCACCTGATTTTTCTTGCCATACACCTGCAAAGCCTTCTTCATATTCTGATTCATAAAAACTAGCTGCATTCTCAGGGTTAAAGGAATCACCAATCTCCGTTTCAGAAATGGATTTAAGGATTTCAGCTGTGTTTTCAGATGTGCCTAATGTGTTATTTGCTGTCTTAGCGGTATTAGATGCAATGGCAGCTAATGAGCCATTTCCTTTAATTTGCTCTTTAGTCATGCCCTCAATACCTGTTTTAATCCCCGTTAATCGAGAGTTCCCAACACCTAACTTTTTATCCAAGCCATAAAGAAGGTTATTCGTTTTAGTTGAATCGGGTGTTTCATCATTCGGGTCGTTTGGGTCTTTTGTATCAGAACCTTTTTCGGGTTCTTGGTTTTGGTCTGGAATACCGTCACCATTTGAATCAGGATAAGCACATACATACTGACCATCTACAGAGCCACAACCAGCAGGGCATTGGTTCATAATTTTGTCGCCACCATCACCCGCGACAATAATTCGATTGCACACATCATTCGGATTTACAGGGCATATAGCATAAAGGTCTGTTGAGCCAACAGTTGCACATGCATTAGGGTTATCAGCGTTATCCGGTGGTGCTATGTCGGGCTTAGGGTAGGGAGGTTCTTCACCAGTGCATTGTTCACCAGTTTGTTCAAAGCCTGAGCCGAAAGGGTTTTGTTTAAATTTGCATTGTGAACCACTCGCTGTTGTGTAACAAACTGAACCTCCAGCGGGTACGTTTAAACTATCATTTGGTGGTAAAAAACTGTTATTACCAAATTCATCACAATCACTTGGGTCTGGCTCTGGTGTGCCAATTGGTTTACCACACATCATTGAAGAGCCAGAACCAACAGCAATAGTATGAAGTGGATTACCGTCAGGTGGACACGAATAAAAGTCAGACGATTGAGTCTTGTAAACACGCGCACCCATTGCAACGACATTGTTTTTCCAAGCAGTTGATTGGTTTTCATCTGCTTTGAAATTAAAGTCAACATACTGATAATTTGCATCATTCCTTGTTACGTTCTGTGTATCAAACGTATAGGAAATACCAGCATACGCAGCGACACCTTGCCACGTATTTTCTAAACAAGCTGATGCGTCAGTGCCTTGAATAATAGTTATAGACTGGCGACTGTTGTATAAAGGGTATCTATCTGTGATTAGCTTATAACATTCAGTGTAACCGGTTACTTGTTCATTCTTAGCGGGAATTAAAGAATCAGGGTTGTATTCACCCTCATTCGAAGAAACAAAAAAAGCGCTAAAAAGCGCCATTGCATAAAGAGTTTTTTTCATTGGCTGCTATCCCCAACCGAAATTTTTACAAACTATGAAACCAGTTAAAGCCCCTATCAATGCACATATTGTGTAGATAAGGGCGACTATTAGGCCGCCCATATTTTTATGCCTTAAGCTTTAGCAACTGCACGCTTGGCAAGAGTGATACCCTTGTAAGCGAGTGCAACGCCAACGATTAAAACACCAGTTGCACCTACGAACGTTGCAACGCCTGCCATATCTACTGCTGCGAAAATATCAGTCATGTTGATTTCCTTTTAAAGTTTGTTTATTACCATTCGGGCTGCTTTTACTTTAAATGACAAAAACCCGAACAGAACGACGAGGCCAAAGCCCCAAGTAAATGACTCTCCAATCTCAAGAGCCGTTATCTGAATGCTTTCAACATAGGCCGCCGCATCATGGCTAGGAACTAGAACATAGCCTGAGCATTGTTCGAGTGTTTCAGTTGTTGCAGTCAACGTGCCGTCAGCATTTAGATAAATACATTGCATGGTTAGCTAACCAGCTTTACATCTGAAACCACGTTTCGAGACATGTTTTCTGGGTCAGGTTGTAGGGTTAAATCAACCTGACAAATACCGTGTTGGTCTAAGATGTTTTTAAACTTTTGATACAAAGACTGTTCATCAAGGATGTTTAAAGACTTTGGTTCAAAGCCGCATTTCTGGATTTGGTGATCACCTTGGATAAAGTCCTTTTCAGGTACTAAGTAGCTGATAGACGAAAATGCGTAGTGCTTAGGTGCACCAGTTTTTTGAGAAATACCTTTACCATTTGCGGCAGATAGTAATGTTACTTTCATGGGGTTAACTCCATTTGATTTGGTGGTGATATACAGGCCTGATTAATAGAGTCGGGGATATCCCAGGGATTAAGGCCTTTAGTTAATTGATTAATGATTTCGTTATCAGTCAGTTCTTTAACGTGACGTAAGAAATTTAAGTACTTGCCGTAAGACTGTGCGCAGTAGCGTTCTAGTCTTTCAGCAACTAATATTCCGTTGTGTTTTGGTTTGCGAGTGGTGGTTTTAATCTCAAGACGTTTAGCGCTAACAAACTCAAAAGCAGGGTATGCAGCAGCAAAAACGGCATCGGTATTGAGAAGTGCATCCAAGGAGATAACACGGTCAATAGACCTAAGCTCAAGCTCAGCACGCACCCAATTAGGTTGGGATTCACTTTGCATTTGCTTGCCTTTTTCATAGATACGCGCCATTTTTCCATTTTTGCGACTTCCTACATAAAGGGTGTTTCCGCCATTGGCTACGCAGTCATAGCGCTTTTGCCAGCCGTGTTTTTTCTTCCAAAGAGCTTGTTGCTCATTAGATAATTTTTGCAATTCGCCAGTTTGAATCCATGAGAAAGAGGGCGCTTGGTTCGTTTTACAGAAGCCGCCTTCTTCAAGATTTTGGAAGTAATTTAGAACAGACTTTTCGCCGTCATAGTCATCGTAAGCAATGTCCAAACG
>NZ_JAKGBH010000103.1:0-4308 GCF_021532515.1 Pseudoalteromonas sp. PAST1
TATAGAACGTGCGCTAAACGCCAGACCTAGAAAGTGCCTAGGTTACAAACAGCCTGTCGTTGTGTTTAACGAATTACGCAATGCGGCCTAATTTAGCGAGTGGTGCACTTCGGGGTTGAATTCGCGCTTACATAACATTGCTATTACTTAGCCGAACGCTATCTAAGCTCTCCAAGTGCATGATGTTGCTGACGACGTTGAAGCGAACCAATACGGTTATTTCTAATTGAGATATCAGACTTACCTTCAAATTTAGTTGCTGTTTACACCATCATTTTGCACTTGTTTTTCGACTTGTGTGTACAAAATTTCCTGTAACTGTGTACAAACTTCCTCTTTGTTGCACTTATCTTCTGGCGATTTGACGCGAGTTCTTCTGTAGCCCTTGCTGTATAAGGGCTGAGCGACAAAAGTACTTAGGGAGTTTGATGCGTCAGTTCGCGATTATCAGCGAGAGTATCGCTCTTTTGTCGATGACAAAAATCTCCTTCTACTTATATGTAATTATGTATCAGATAATGGATTTTGATATGTAATAGCTAATCGAATTTGTGTTGTTTGAGTTACTGTGATATGTTTCTGTATATAATTATTCTTAAGTGATGCATTAAGGCGTATCGAAATGAGCTATGTAACAGAGCAGATACTAGAAAGTCTTCGAGAAGCTCGGGTACGAAAGGGGTTTAGCCAGAGAGAGTTAAGTACTCGTTCGGGTGTGCCTCAAAGCCATATTTCGAAAATCGAGTCTGGCAGTGTTGATTTAAGAATATCCAGTTTGATTGCACTTGCCCGTGTACTAGACCTAGAGCTATTGGTTGCGCCTAAAAAGTCTGTACCTGCCATCAAGTCGATCATTCGAAGTGGCCAAGGTATTAACGGCATCAGCGATGAGGGTGAGCCAATGTCGCCCGCGTATCAGTTAGAGGAAGACGACGATGACTAACCATGTCTCTACGCTCAACGTGTTGCTCTATGGTGAACCGATCGCAACGATCACCAACGTGGGTAATGACAGAACACTTTTTGCCTTTATGGATTCGTACATTAATGACGAATCGCGGCCTGTGTTAGGGCTTGGCTTTAAAGATTCGCTCGGTGGCCTGCTGACTAGCTTCAAACCTACCCAAACTAAGTTAACCCCGTTTTTCTCCAACCTTTTACCAGAAGAAACCATGCGTAATTACCTGGCTGAGCGTGCTGGTGTGAACCCAGCACGGGAGTTTTTTCTATTGTGGGTGCTAGGGCAGGATTTAGCTGGCGCGATCACGGTTGAACCGGCGGGTGGTGAAGCGCTGCCACCTAATGTGCATCAAGGCATTGACGATGAAACGAAAATTGAAGCGCCGATGCGCTTCTCATTGGCGGGTGTGCAGTTGAAGTTTTCAGCCGTGCAACAGGCTAACGGCGGCTTGACCATTCCAGCAACTGGTAAAGGTGGCTCTTGGATTGTGAAGTTGCCGTCATCTCGATTTGACGCTGTGCCAGAAAATGAATATTCAATGATGGAACTGGCTCGAATGTTGGGAATGGACGTGCCAGAAACGCAGCTACTCCCTATTAATCGGATTACTAATATCCCAAATGGCATTGGCAAATTTGGTGATAGCGCTTTTGTGATCAAGCGTTTTGACCGTGCAGATGGTCAAGCTGTTCACATTGAGGACTTTGCGCAAGTGTTTGGCGTTTATCCTCAAGATAAGTACAAAAAAGCCAGTATGCGAAATATTGCTCAGGTTATCGGTATTGAAGGGCAAGACGAAGACATTGCTGAATTTACTCGCCGACTGGTGTTCAATACCTTAATTGGCAATGCGGATATGCATTTGAAGAATTGGTCTGTGATCTACAAAGATAAGCGCACCGCATCGATTGCGCCTGCTTATGACTTTGTTTCAACCATTCCTTATATCCCCGATGATAGTGCATCGCTGAAGGTGAGCCGTAGCAAGAGATTCAGCGATTTCACGCTGGATGAGCTATCACACTTAGCGGCTAAAGCCATGTTGCCAGAAAAATTGGTGTTAGATACAGCCAAACAAACCGTAGCAGGCTTCCATGAGGTATGGGCGAAAGAAAAAGCGCATTTACCCCTTACTAAGTCAGTCATTGAAGCCATTGAAATGCATTTACGAAGTATACCGCTACGCTGAATTCCTAGTAGCTAGAGCGTGCATATTGATAAAGATGGTTTAACTTAATGCGATTTTACGGCACTTTTCGCCGTAAACTGGAAATTTGGTAAACTGCACAATGATACCGGTGTCATGATAAGGCTGATCTTCTGAACAAATCATGCATCTTTCTGACCATCAACAAGTGATGAACCAGGCGATGATAGCTTTACATTGATTTTCAGGAGAATACAGATGACAGCAGTAGCGCACCAGGTAACCCCTTTTCTAACATCTTACGAAGTGATGGCTCGTTACCACATTAGCTATACGACGCTCTGGCGAAGAATAAAAGATGGTAGCTTGCCGCAACCTCGTATCAACCGAAATACACGAAACAAGCTGTGGCACATTGAAGGTTATGTGCAAAGAGACAAGCGCCAAGGGGCTTTGTTTCCTAAATCGATTCAGCGAGCAAAGCTCCTCATAATCGTTTGAATATTAAACTACACGGTAAGTTTCAGGCATGCCTAGCCCAGTGAGTTTGTTCAACGCCTTTATCATCGCGTAAGTTTCTCCTACCTGACCGTTATAATTTCGCAGGCTCAATCTGCCACCAAGTAGTTGCTTCACTCTGTACATTGCTGTTTCTGAGATTGACCGCCGATGATAACCATACCGTTTTTTCCACTGTTTATTTGAACCATGAAGCTGTTGCCAACTGACCGCTAAGTTACGCGGATGACCTTGTTCCCAGAGCGCAGCGCCTTCCCTCGGTGGAATGAGTACTAAAGCCCGTTTTCTACGAACGGCATCGTGACAGGCTCTTGTGTCGTAAGCACCATCACCTGAGATATTGCGGATTTTGCGATGGATTTGCTTGAGCAAATTCGGCATAACTTTAGCGTCAGTGACACCGGATAAACTCAGTTCCGCTGCAATAATTTCATGGCTATGGGTATCGACAGCGATATGCAGCTTACGCCACACGCGGCGCTTGCCATCTGTGCCATGTTTCTTCACTTTCCACTCACCTTCGCCATAAACCTTCAAGCCTGTCGAGTCGATAGCCAAGTGCTCAATGGTGCCACGCGTCTTGGTTTTAAAAGCAATCTTGACGGTTTTAGCGCGTTTGCTGATGCAAGTGTAATGTGGGCACGAAAGCGGAATATCAGCCAGTTTAAACACCGAGTTGATAAAGCCTTGTAACGCTCGTAGTGGCATCGAGAAAACACGTTTAACCATCAGCGCGGTGGTAATGGCTAAGTCGCTAAATACGCGTGGTCGACCTTTCCTTGGTTGCTCGGCCTTAGCTTTCCACTGGGCGATAGCGTCCTCATCAATCCAGAAGGTAAGTGAGCCACGATTGATCAGGGCTTGATTGTATTGCTTCCAGTTGATTGTTTTATATCGAGGTTTTGACACGATTGATGGGCGAGTTGATGGGCTATGTCGATCAGATCACCAGCTATGGTTTTAGTTCAACTGATTTAGGAAACAAAGCCTCTACGGTATAGCGAGTAGATATCAAATAGCTATGTGAGAGGCCTAATTTCATGCTTAAATTGTAAGCCTTTTATTGAGGGTAAAATAGCTAACTCTAGGTTATTAACCTCAATATACTGAACTATACATAGATATGCGATGGCGCCCGTGGATAGTATAAATTAATCGAATATGTTATCTTATTTGCTTGTAATGCTTTCTCAAACTTAATAATTTTAGTTTGGTATTCTTAAATACTCCCCCTTGATTTGGCTCATACAAAAAGTTGAATAGAATAGATGGTAGCCATGAAACCCTAATCGGGGGAAGTACAAATTTGGTAATGGGATTATGGCTATAGAAGTCGTTTATCAATACATTTTAGGTTCTGCTTTTTTGGCCTTTCTTTGCATTATTGCGAGTGTAATAACTAAGCGTGTAGGTGTGCCAATATTACTAGTTTTTCTACTGCTTGGAATGTTAGCAGGAGAAAATGGTCCTGGTGGAATAAAGTTTAACGATTTTGGTTTAGCTTTTTTATTTGGACACATAGCGTTAGCCATTATTATTTTTGATGGTGGGCTTGGCGCGAATTCAACCCCGAAGTGCACCACTCGCTAAATTAGGCCGCATTGCGTAATTCGTTAAACACAACGACAGGCTGTTTGTAACCTAGGCACTTTCTAGGTCTGGCGTTTAGCGCACGTTCTAT
>NZ_JAKGBH010000104.1:0-4258 GCF_021532515.1 Pseudoalteromonas sp. PAST1
AGGAGTCTGGACGGTGTGACGTCAACGAAGGTGGGCTACTCTGGCGGAGATTTTGATGATCCTACCTACGCCGATATTATAACAGGGAAAACGGGGCACGCCGAAGCGGTTCGCGTGGAATACGACCAAGACGAAATATCTCTCGAAGAGATTCTACATTACTTTTTCAAAATCCATGATCCGACTACGAAGAATCGCCAAGGAAATGATGTTGGCACTTCGTATCGCTCGGCAGCGTTCTATCGTGACGATGCACAGAAAGCGATTATCGAAAACGTGATTGATGAGGTCAATGAGATCGGTCGCTTCGAGAATCCCGTGGTCACGACGGTAGCCTTGGAAAAAGAGTTTTATGACGCTGAGGAGTATCACCAAAACTATTTGAAGAAGAATCCCCACGGGTACACGTGCCATTTTGAGAGAGATTAAACCATGAATCAAACGAAAGAGGAAAAAATGAAAGAACTTAAGAACGTTGTCATCTACACAAAAGACCATTGTCCGTTTAGTAAACGCGTGAAGGAGTACTTAACTTCTGAAAAAGTTGATTTTAAACAAATTCGCGTGGATGACGATCCCAAGACTTATGATGAGTTGAAGAAAAAAACCAACCTTCAAACTGTTCCGCAAGTTTTTGTGGATGGAAAATTCATTGGTAGCGCGACTGACTTCTTCGCGTGGATTGATAGCTAAAGAACAAACCCAAAAATAAAGGAGCAAATTTATGTTCAACTGGGAAAGCATTAACAACTATCTCGATAACGGCACTCCCGCTCCTCCTAGAAAAGTAGAAAAGAGCGAGGAAGAGTGGAAAAAAATTCTGACGCCCGCTCAATTTAATGTCATGCGGAAGAAAGGCACCGAGCGCCCTCACACTGGGGAACTCTGTTCATTTTATGAGGCAGGACGGTATGCCTGCGCGGGCTGCGACACCGAACTCTTTGACTCGAACGTTAAGTTTGATTCGGGAACAGGTTGGCCGAGTTTTTCTGAGCCCGTCGCCGACAACGTAATTCAATATGAACTGGACACGACTTACGGACGAAGAATCGAAGTGCTATGCAATGTGTGCGAAGCCCACTTAGGGCACGTTTTTCCAGACGGTCCTGAGCCCTCTGGGGCTCGATTCTGCATCAACTCGGAGTCGTTGAAGTTTGTAGAGTAATTTTAGAAAATGGAGGGGGTCGTGGGGATTAAGCTGTTCGGTCATAAGGACTGCCACAAAACCAAGATTTACCAGTCGTACTTGAAAGAAAAAGGAATCGAGTTTGATTTTTTAGATGTTCACGAAGACGACGCGGCAGCTGATGAACTGCGATCCCTTTATACTACTGGAAAGTTAAATTTCCCGACAATACTGGTTGGGACAAAGAAGCTGAGAAACCCCAAGTTCAAGGATCTCGACAAGTGGTTGGAAGCTTCGATGAAATAACGAGATCTTTTTTTTGAGGATTGTAATTAGCTTAGTAAGGAGTCAGATCAATGATTATAGCAGTTTTCCGCAGTCGTGTTGCCAAGGAGCACGGTGGGGAGTTTGAAAGAAGATACGCCGAGATGTCCGCGCTTGTCGAAGCCATTCCTGGTTACGGAAGCCATGAGCGGTTTTCTTCTCCTAACGGTGAAGATGTTCTAATTGTCGAGTTCCTTACCAGAGAAGCTTTCGATGCTTGGGATAAGCATCCCGAACACAAAAAAGCCAAGATGCTTGGCAAAGACTACATTTTTGAATCGTACGACGTGAAGGTCGGAGAAGTTTTTGAACGGCACACAAAGCCGGAGGTGAAATTATGAAAACGAGAACTACTTATGTCGTAGGTGGCGTCCGTATTCCATTTATGAAATCAATGACTGCCTATCGAGATGTCACCACGCCAGAGCTTATGACCGCTAGCCTGAAAAGTTTAGTCGAAAGATATAACTTAAAGGGCAAAGTCGTGGGTGACGTGGCTCTGGGTGCACTCATGCAAAGTTCGGCCAACTGGAACTTTGCGCGTGAAGTTGTTCAGGCTTCTGGCTTACATCCGAATACGCCAGCATATAACGTGCAGCGGGCTTGCGGTACCAGTTTAGAAACTACGATTCAGATCGCACACAAAATATCCAGCTACCAAATCGAGAGCGGTATTGCGGGCGGCGTGGATAGCAATAGCGACTTGCCAATTATGGTGACTCGTTCGTTCTCGCAGAAGCTCGTTGCATTGAATTCGGCCAGAACACTCGGCGAGAAACTAAGAATCTTTTTGAGCTTTAGGCCGAGCGATTTAAAACCCGTGCCACCCGCCGTCGTTGAACCGCGAACAGGGAAGTCAATGGGTGAACATTGTGAGTTGATGGTCAAAGAATGGAAAATTTCCCGGCAAGAGCAAGACGAGCTGGCTCTGGCAAGCCATCTGAACGCCGCGAAAGCGTACAAAGACGGCTTTTATGCCGATCTCGTTTTTCCATTTTTAGGAAAAAGTACGGATGGAATCATGCGTGGCGATACGACTTTAGAGAAGTTGGCAAAGCTAAAGCCAGCATTTGATCGATCCGAAAAAGGAACTCTGACGGCAGGCAACTCGAGTTCACTCACGGATGGCTCGTCCACCGTTCTTTTGGCTTCCGAAGAAGAGGCTAAAAAGAATAATTGGCCGCTGTTGGCCAAGATTGTGGATTCTCATACTTCTGCCGTGGATTACGTCGCTGGCGAAGGTTTGCTCATGGCTCCAACTGTGGCGGTCAGTGAATTATTGAAGCGAAACGGCTTAAAGCTTCAGGATTTTGATTTTTACGAAATTCACGAGGCGTTCGCTGGACAAGTGCTCTGCACGATGAAGGCGTGGGAGTCTGCTGAATACTGCAAAACACGTTTGGGACGATCAGAGCCTCTCGGAAAAATTGACCGCTCGAAGCTAAATGTCCGTGGAAGTAGCATTGCCCTTGGGCATCCGTTTGCGGCTACTGGCGCTAAGATCGTCGGAGTTTTAGCAAAGATACTGCACTCAGCTGGTCCTGGAAAACGTGGCCTTATCGTCGTTTGCACGGCGGGAGGAATGGGAGTGGCTACAATTCTTGAAAGTTAGGAGAAAAATATGTCGGATCTAAAAATGAATAAAGAAGACGGTGTTGAAAGCTATGAATTTGCAACCCCTGAAGCAATCGAAGAAGCATTGAAAATCGGGAAGCTTAGTCAAACGGTTTTCGGCATGGGTTGCTTTTGGGGACCGGATTCTAATTTTGGAGGGACGCAGGGAGTAGTGCAAACACGTGTTGGCTACGCTGGAGCATCAACTCTGGATCCGAGTTACCGCAACATCAACGGACACGCCGAAGTCGTCAGAGTGATCTACGATAAAGACCAAATCAGCTACAGGGAACTTCTTGGAAGTTTTGAATCATGGTCTGTTCATGGTAGAAAGCAGGGCCAGTATCGCCAGATACTTTTTGTTTTTGATCTGGAGCAAAAACAAGTAGCTGAAGAACTGATTCAAGCGATTGGAAAGGAGAAATCTCCCGAGGTGATTGAGGCCGGAGAACAAAATGGTTATTTTTGGCCCGCCGAAGATTACCATCAAAAGCATCGTCTTCGCAGAAACAAACAGCTTGTAAGTCTTGCAGAAGTAGATTTCGGTCCTCGCTGGGATGAACATCTGTATTTTACTAAATTAAATAGTACCGATAGAAAAGGCTTCAGTCTCTCAAGCTGGCTAAAAAAGTTGTCTCCGGAAATGCAGAAAGCTTACCGAATCGGTTAATCTGAAATTGCAGCTGGCTAAAGAACTCTATTTTCTATATGTAAAGAATGTGACGATCTCCTTCACATGGAGTCCAAGAGAGCATAAAAAATCTGTGTAAGTCGCATTACCCATGTATTTGAAAGGAATAAATAATGCCAATATCAGACCAGCTTATCGACCGAAGCAAGACCTCAGTTTTTATGAGGTCTTGAGATCAGCGCAGCATGAACAGATCTCTTACAGTGTGGCGAACACACTGGTTTGATTGCGGCCTTGGGTTTTAGCTTTGTATAACATCTGATCGGCGACTTCGAGCAACTGCTTTTTGTCGTCAAATAAATCAGCGCTGGCCAAACCTATGCTGACCGTTAATTGTCGTAATAACCACTCATGGTTAGCCACTACCAGCCTTAACTTTTCCAGTGTTTTATTTGCGGACGCTGTGTCTGTGCCTGGCAGGATCAGCACAAACTCTTCACCACCATAACGGGCGAAAAAGTCATAGTTCCTGCTATGGCGCTGAAACAGAGCCGCGACTTGAC
>NZ_JAKGBH010000105.1:0-3667 GCF_021532515.1 Pseudoalteromonas sp. PAST1
CATTCGTTATACCAATGACGCGTTGCTTTTTCGTCAAACCAGAAGCGAATATTACCGCGGTTAACGAGGGCTTGATTATAGTGAGACCAGTTTGTGATTTTGCTCATTGTTGTTGCACGGGCTAGTAAAATATAGATGATCTGATCACAGGCTGGCAAGATAGTTCAAACTTTTAGGAAACAACGCTATTGGACATACAAAAACCAGCTAGTGACTCCTTTGATGGAATTAAAACCTTTCTAATATTGGTCATAAATAATGCATAGCAAAACTAAAACAAGCTAATATAGTGTCCTCTGATAAAGATGTTAAGGCACAAAGGAGATTGCGTGCATGGGGTTTCGAAAGAGTATAAAAGTTGGAAAAGGTGTACGGGTTAATATAGGTAAAAAAGGGATTAGTAGTCTTTCCTTGGGAGGTAAAGGTTTAACTCTGAATGCGAGTGAGAAAGGTATTCGTGCTACAGGAAGTATACCCGGTAGTGGAATCTCTCACGCCAAGGTGGTTTATAAACCCGATGGGACTTCTAAGCACGTAAACCTTAAGAGTAGCTTACCACCACAAATTGACACTGATGTACGAAAAGTTAGCTTTTTGCTTGGTATGGGAATTTTTTTCCTGCCGTACATCTTTGCTTGGTATACTCTTCGCAAAGGACACTCCACGATTTCAAGAGTCACAAGTTTCGCTTGGTTGTTTTGGCTTATATATTCAGTTATCCAACAGCCCTAACAAAGCAACGTATGGCGATCTACATTCGTTTCTATTAAAGACTGCTACAAATCAATCAACTACAAGGCTGTCGTGTAGCGATGTTACGACCGTACGTTTAAGACAAATCTCTCCTTAGGCCGTAACTTATTATATGCCCTTCTCCGTGTTTCGGTTTATTGATAAGACACTCCACTAAACCCTCATTCACCATGCATTTTCTAATTATGTGTGCAATTCATTAGGGCATGCTTACTTTAAGAATCTAGCTTTCGCACTATCCGAGGCAATTCCGCTAGCGACTAATATAACAAGTTATGTACAATGCCGCCTATAATATGTATTGTGGTTACAATAAATTAAGTAGTAGAGATCATGGCAACGCAAGCATTAATTAATCCCCAAATTGTAACTTGGGCACGGCAACGAGCCGGCTTAAGCAAGGAGGACTTTGCTCAAAAATTAGGGATTAAAAAGGTTGAACGCGTAGTTGAATGGGAGGCTGGAACATCTAAGCCTACATTTGTTCAAGCCCAGAAAATTGCAAATGCCACTAATATTCCTTTTGGTTATCTATTTTTAGTTAACCCTCCTAAAGAAGAGCTACCTATACCTGATCTCAGAACTATAGGTAACAAGCATCGTAATGAAGTATCAGTTGAAATGAGAGACATCATTAAGCAGGTAATGTATAAACAACAGTGGTACAAAGAGTATTTGCGACAAATTGGCGAAGAGGAATTGCCGTTTGTCGGTCGCTTTACTACAAAAAATACTGTTTATGATGTTGCACAAAACATAAGAGGTGAATTAGGAGTTCCACTGCCTCAAAAAGGCTCTTGGGAAGACTATCAACGTCAACTAATCAACGCTGCTGAAAACTCTCGCATTCTTGTTATGAGAAGTGGCATTGTAGGTAATAACACCAGAAGAAAGCTCGAAGTTAGTGAGTTTCGAGGCTTTGCCATCTCCGACAAATTAGCGCCTGTAATTTTCATCAATAGCTCTGACGCGCCAGCCGCAAGACTTTTTACGCTTATTCATGAGTTAGCTCATCTTTGGATAGGCAGTAGCGGGGTTTCTGATCTTGGCAACGAACATGCTGAAGAAGAAAAGTTCTGCAATGCTGTAGCTGGCGAATTTTTAGTCCCTGAGAAAGAATTCCATGAAATGTGGAATCCTCTAGTTAGCCTACTAAATAATGTTGTAGCAATTAGTTCTAGATTTCACGTTAGTAAACTCGTTGTGGCTAAACGGGCTTTCGACTGTAACGCTATAGACTCCGATACTTATAGGGAATTTTACCAACGTGAAATGAAAGCGTTCAGACGCAAAAAAAGCAGCGGAGGAGACTTTAACATTACTGCGGGTGCCCGTAACAGTGCTTTATTTTCTAGTGCAGTTGTTGCAGAAGCAATGAGTGGGCGGATTCTACTTCGGGATGCAGGGAGCTTATTGGGAATTCAACCTAATAAAATTAAAACGTACGCGAGCAAACTTGCCTTATGAATTACCTGCTAGATGCAAATACATTTATTGAAGCGAAAAATCGGTACTATTCGATGACAATTTGTCCGGGCTATTGGCAGTGGTTATTGCAATCAAACAAGCATTGCGGCGTTTCAAGTATCGAATTCATAAAGAAAGAGCTGATTAACGGTAATGATGAACTCGCGATATGGGCTAAAGAACATCCAGGTTTGTTTGAATCTAATGATGATGAAGCAACCCAACTTGCCTTCGCAAATGTGGTGAATTATGTAATGTCTCTAACCGAGATGAAAGACGGAACACATGAAGAGTTTCTGAGAGGGGCTGACCCTTGGTTAATTGCTAAAGCTATAACAACTGGATCAGTGATAGTTACCCACGAAAAGCTCGACAAAAAAATCAAGAGAAAAATCTTAATCCCAAACATTTGTGAGCACTTCAAAGTATCTTATATCAATACTTTTGAGCTATTAAACAATTTAGAAGCTCAATTTGTTATGCATACATCAACCCCTTAGGCTTTAGAGCCTTATTTACTTTCAAAATGTGTAGCTCGCTAATCATACTTGAAGCGCCTCCACTAACTAATCCAAACCTCATAAGTAATTCATTAGCAATAACGCTAACCTTGTTTCAATAACGTTTAAAACCGGTAATTTCCGGCTTTAAATTTTCCTATCCGTGACATCAGTATTTGGCTTACATTCAAGCGAGTTCTGCACTACTGAATTTGGAGTTTTTAGCCAATATTTTTAGTTTGAGTCGTATAGGTAAAGTGGTGGCGTTGCTATAGCATCTTAATGCGGCGTTAGTCCCTAAAAATTTATGCCGAATTCACTTAACACAGATGACAACCTAAAACGTTTTTCCAATACTGAGGAAACCCAACACATTGGACTAACACTCATAGTAAAATCACTTGTGAAAAGAACGGGTGTAAGAACTGATAACTTTCATCCTTGGGGTGATTTATAATTCATGCACTTTAGCTTCATTTGTATAATGACTTTAATGAGCTATTTTTGTTATCCCAGTAATATAGAAGAAATGGAATTGCACCTCCTTTAATCTCTTCTGCTGAATAGAACTTCTCTGTATTGAAAGCTTTAAAATAAATTCCTTGAGAATAAGCTTTAACTGTTGAGGAAAGAATGAACGCCAAATAGATTAAAACAAGAATTGAGGTAAATATTGTTAATGATGTTGAAATTTGCATCAATGCAAAGGTAATAAGCAATAAAACCATTAGATGGGATAAACTTCTAATTTTATTAATTTTAATTTTGGTCATACATAAAAATCCTTTTTAAGTTCCTTCCTAAATTGTACCTATTAATATGTTCTGGTCAACTCCAGCCGGACACTTTTCTTAAAGAATTTTCATACTCTACTGGTGACTGATCGTTATTAGCTGAGTGCAGCCTTTCCAGATTGTAATATTTCATATATTCAGTAACATCACTTT
>NZ_JAKGBH010000106.1:0-3304 GCF_021532515.1 Pseudoalteromonas sp. PAST1
CATAGAAAAGGCGCTCAATGCGAGGCCGAGAAAATGTCTAGGGTTTAGGCAACCAGCGGTAATATTCGATGAATTACGCAAAGCAGCCTAATTTAGCGAGTGGTGCACTTCGGACTTGAATTCGCGCTTAAGGATATTGATTTTTTAGTTTACGGACACGAATTCACAGTATTTAACGACGTAGAGCACTTTTTTTCCGGTTTTGAAGCTCAATCTCATTTTCCACTTATTGTTTTTGCTGACAACATTGTAAACCAAGGCGAGGCGCTCAAGAAAATCCGTAAGCACGAACTGTTATGGCAAAGCTGTATTTTGGTAAATACGCCTTGTTATTTATCAGAAGCTCTTGCAAATGGTCTTTTTAATAAACAAAGTGATGATTTTTATAACTCCGTAATAACGCGCGCAACTAGTTTAAATCTAAGTCTTAATTTAGTCGACTCAGCTTTAACTAAGCTTTTGTCTTTTATGTGGATTTATAAAGGTAATAGCTTGTTACCTGTTCATGATTTAAGCATTAATAGTGTTTATTATTATCCGCTTTTAGAGTGTTTCGGGGTTAACACTAAAGATGCGATGTCATGGTTGTCGAGTATCCATAGAAGAAAACTCTTACAGACAGATAAGTTAATCGTGTTCGCTACTGTAGACACTGCCAATCAGGGCACTTAAATTATGTTGATTCATGCCCAAGTTGTCAAAGTATTGATATTGCCAGTGTATCTAGTTTGCACTGTTTTAACTGTGGTCATGTAAATGGCGAATCTAAATTTAAAGAGGGTATCGGGCTAAGCTGCCCTAATTGCCATACAAAATTGAGACACATTGGCGTTGACTATGATCGCCCAATAGAAAACCAGAAATGTAACCAATGCCATACTAGCTTTGTAGATGCTGACGTTATTGCTAAATGCTTCCACTGTCAGACCAGTAATCAAGTTGATGAGTTAATAGTACAGAACATTCATAGTTACAACATATCAATGGAAGGTAAAAGTTTAATTAGACTTGGTGAGCGTTTTGACAATTTTAATTTAACCAGCACTGACTCTATTAACTATTCACATTTCGAATGGGTGGTTAAGTGGCAAAACCAACTTGCCGTAAGGCACCAGCAAACACACTCAATAGTTAAGATAGAGTTAAAAAACCTCGCGCAATTTATTGCAGAAAATGGTGAAGCACGTGCTATTCAATTAATAGACGAATTTGAGAGCAGAATTAACGAGAGTATCAGGACCACGGATATTTGCTGTTTAGCAGGAGAGCATACATTACTTTTAATGTTACCTAATACGACAATTGAACATTTATCCTTTGTTTATCAAAAATTAAAAGGGATTTCTTTACTCAATAAAAATAGCGATTTCTCACTTTCGATTAAAGGCATTCCACTTCCATCAAAAGAAATGCCAGATGAAATAGGTGTTTGGCTTGAGCAACAATTTGCAGCTCAGCAGGAGAGTGTTTTATGAGTACGCTAAGCACTTTAATACATATTACTGAACAAATTATGTTTTATGTACAAAGTAATGTATTAGTTCTAGTAAAATTTATTCCTTTATACCTTATCTATGAGTTGCCGCTATTTTTAATAATCACGTTTGGCATAATTAAATGGACTAAAGAAAAGACACGTATAAACAATACTAAATTATTTTATTTACCAAAAGTTAGCTGTGTTATTACTTGTTATGCAGAAGGGGATGCAGTTAAAGAAACCATTCAGTCACTCGTTGAACAAACTTACCCAGGTAAAATTGAAATTATTGCTGTAATAGATGGTGCTGTTCAAAATAACCACACTTACCATGTAGCTAAAGAATGTAAGCAGTTATTTAAACGCAAAAATCGTGAGATTGTTTTATTGCCAAAATGGCAGCGGGGAGGGCGAGTTTCAACTTTAAACGCAGGCTTATCCTATGCTAAAGGTGAAATTATCGTCAATGTTGATGCGGATACTTCATTTGACAATGATATGATGGCAAATTTAGTCAGGTTATTTGAAGACCCTAATGTACCTGCTGTGGGAGGTGCTTTAAGAGTTCGTAATGTGAATAAAACTTTATGGACTAGAATGCAAGCAATCGAATACTTAATATCGATGCAGGGTGGTAAAACTGGATTAGCTCAATGTAATCTAATTAACAACATTTCAGGTGCATTTGGTGCATTTAGACGTGATTTCTTAAAACAAATAGGAGGTTGGGATACTCATACTGCAGAAGATTTAGATCTAACAGTTCGTATCAAACAGTATTTTAAACGCTACCCTAATTTAAAAATACCTTACGCGACTGCGTCGATTGCACATACAGACGCACCTCAATCATTTAAAGAGCTTGTCTTGCAAAGATTACGTTGGGACGGGGACTTGCTGTTTTTATATTTGCGTAAACATTGGCCAGCTTTTTCTCCTAAGCTTTTAGGCTGGAAGAATTTTTTGTTTACACTTTTTTATGGTTACTTGCAAAACGTTATGTTGCCATTTGTCATTTTTGTGTATTTTGTTGGGGTTGCTATTATTTATCCTTGGCAATTCTCACTAGCATTAATATTCGTCATTTATGCCTTATACCTTCTAACTATCGGCTATTTTTATTTGTTAGTTTTAGTTAGTGTTTCAGAAAGGCCTAAGCAAGATTTTACACTATTCCTCTGGTTACCTCTCTATCCCATCTATGCATTTATAATGCGCCTAGTATGTTGCTTTGCGCTGGTTAATGAAGTATTCCGGCGGTCGCATGAAGAGTCTAGTATGGCACCTTGGTGGGTGCTTAAACGTGGTCAAAAATTTTAGATTAAGGGAATAATATGAAATTGCATTTTAATAGCACTGCAAAGGTCAACAATCCGAATGAAGAAAAAGGAATTAAAGTTCCATATGCTGGAGCAAAAAGAACATCGCATAAATTACGCTGGTATTTTTTAATTCTGATTGCATTGAGCCCTATTTGTATTGTCGCATGGATTTATTTAGTGCCACAACTTAAGGTTGAAGCTGTTGGTATCATTACGACTGAACCGCTTCTGATTAAAGCTCCAAGTAAAGGAACTATTGAATTTGTTGACGTTAACCTTGGTGATTCTGTGATGAAAGATGAAATATTGCTCACATTATATAACCCTGAATTGACAGGGCAGTATCAAGAAGTTGACCGACAAATATTAAATCTAACCGCGAATTCAACCCCGAAGTGCACCACTCGCTAAATTAGGCCGCATTGCGTAATTCGTTAAACACAACGACAGGCTGTTTGTAACCTAGGCACTTTCTAGGTCTGGCGTTTAGCGCACGTTCTAT
>NZ_JAKGBH010000107.1:0-2723 GCF_021532515.1 Pseudoalteromonas sp. PAST1
ACCTAATGAAGTTTATTGAGTCCATTGAGACTGAACTAGGTATTGAAGCGAAAAAGAACTTTCGCGAAATGCAGGCCGGTGATGTTTATAAAACCTATGCCGATACACAAGACTTATTTGCAGCAACCGGGTATAAACCAGCGGTTGGAGTAGAGCAAGGCGTAGCTGAGCTTATTAGTTGGTATAAAGTGTACGGTTTATAAAAAGGGGTAAAGCTTGTACGTTTCGATACAATATTTAAGAGCTATTGCTGCTTTTATGGTTTTGCTCAGCCATGCCGCCTTTAAATTAGAAACTTATGGCTCTGATATGATGGAGTGGTATCGAATTGGTAGCTATGGAGTGGATTTATTTTTTATTATCTCTGGTTTTATCATGTGTCTCACTATAGAAAAGAAGAGGCAAAGTTTTATTGTATTTATGAAAAAGCGAATAATTAGAATAATTCCACTTTATTGGGCTCTAACTTCAGTAGCTTTGGTTATTTATATTGCTATGCCGGAGGCAGTCAATAGCCCCGGTGGTCATACATCTATTCTATCTTCATACTTTTTAATTCCAGATGGTTCTAAGTATCTAATAAATAATGGGTGGACACTGAGCTATGAATTTTATTTTTATTTCATCTTTTCAATGTGTTTTGTTTTTCCCCACCTTCAAAAGCAAATCACGTGCATAATCCTTGCTTTACTTTTTCTAATTGGTGCATTGGTAAACTTTGATGGTCAACTTTTTAGCTTTTTCACTAATAATATTTTATTGGAATTCGCACTGGGTATACTTGCATATTATTTATTGAAAGCTCATCCACTAAATGTTTTCCTTAGCTCTACTAGTTTTACTTTAGGATGCTTAGGTTTAATCTTTGTGAATATATATGGAGAGGTTAATAGCATTTTTGGTAGAAGCTTTAATGGTGGTATTCCAATGTTTCTAATTTTCATTGGCTTTGTCTCACTAGAAAGTAAGTTGAAATTTAACAGCCCCTTATATCAAATGGGGATGTCTTCCTACTCACTCTATCTACTTCATCCTTTTATTCTAGCAGCGGTGACAATAGCATTTAGAAAGTTAGCCTTAATTGACTATAGTAATCTTTATTTGATCACAATGCTGATAGTTAGTGTATTATCAGGGTGGCTTTGTTACATATTTTTAGAAAAATGCTTGGATGAAGTTATCCGTAAAAAACTATATGGAAAGCAAGTTATACTTAATATTTAAAGTTTAACGTTATTAATCCTTCAGTAAGTTATATTTTGTTAGCTTTACGGTAATTTAAAAGCCTGAAAGTAAGGGGTTAATTATGATACTGTTACTTCTGTTGTAGGGCTTTGTGTTAGTATGATACCGATGACTAAAGCTATACCTAAAGAATGCTACCTTTAGTTAAAAACTCCTAATTCAATACATAGTAAACGAATATGCTGCTAGTATTAAATAGATTGTATTGGTTACGCACAGCTCTGAAAATGCGATCGAAAACCATTTTGATACCAGCTCTGAGTTAGAAGCACACTTGTAAAACGCATATTACTCTGAGAGGTGCGCTCTATTTGCCCAGAAGGTATAACCATAGTGCACGTTCGCCAAGGCGAAGTTAAGGGTTAGGGCATCCGGTAGTGTGTACAAAACCAATTGTGGGTGATGACGACTTTGTTGTAATGCGAGATGTAATTTGAGATAGCTACACAGCTGATCAAAAAAACGAAAATGAGGCTGCCATGCTCCAGAATCTTTAACGAGGTTAAAGAAAGCCTTATTACCTTTGAGTCAGTACCGCAAGAAAGTGTCATAAATAAGGTATTACAGATATTGGTGGCTTAAAAATTAAAGCGGGTAAAAGTGCACGAACTAAAACAATGGTTTAAAAGCCTAAGGCTGAACAAGTACCATCTAACTTGGCGGTAGTTGGCCGTTACGTGTTATCTACAGCGATATGACCTTTTCTTGCTAATACTTCATCTGGTGCGGGTGGTGAAATTCAACTAACAGATGCAATCGATGAGTTAATGTAACACCAAATCGTAGAGGCTTTTTACAGGAGTGATCATCCCCACGACTGTGGAGATAGGATAGGGACTTGCTGGACATTCGTTGTTAGAAGTTAATTACAATTTCTTAGGCACTTTCCATATAACGGCTTTAAAAATAATTTTGCTTAACTTATTATTTTTTGGTTGCTCTATAAAAGTAGAAACCTTTTTTGGGGGTAATCCTTAGAGTAAAGCGCAGCTAAGGTTCTCGCTCGAACTTAAAATTAAAGTCTTCAAGAGCCTTGATACATAACAGATATGGTTAAGGTGGTCGCTAACAAATACGATATACATCCTGACACGCAATCAAGTTTGAGAAGCCACATGATCTCTAAGAATTAAAAGTAAAGCCTTGCAAAGGTTTAGAGCGGCAAACTCGCAGGCTTGATAGGAAAAAGTTAGTACTCAGTTGTAAAATGATATTTCAAAAAAGGCGAAAGCTCTACTTCGACAGCCTTGAAGAGTAAGATGAGAAAAATGCGATAACAAAAAATACTTTTTTACCTCTAAAACGCAGGTTCTCTTCAGTTTATTATTGTAAAGCTTCTAATTAAGTCAAATGAATTGGCGGCCTACGGGCACAATAAAATAGGAATATTATGAAATATTTAGTTACTGGCGCTGCAGGTTTTATAGGTGCAGCTACAAGTCAAAAATTACTAGCGCAAGGTCACACTGTAGTTGGTG
>NZ_JAKGBH010000108.1:0-2467 GCF_021532515.1 Pseudoalteromonas sp. PAST1
AACCTTCGTTACATTGTCAGAGCCGCTACTTTATTCAGGCTCCTAGGATCATCTGGTGATACAGATGGTTCACTCATTAAGCGGTGAACAGCGCTTCATACGACTTCACGTCGCACGCCCCAAGACGTGTTAACGTAATTACTCTATAGGTCGGCTTTGAGCGATAATCGGTCATTGATACTGGCTAAATATCGTCGTTAATAGATTGGTTAAACTGCTCTTTGCGCATATATTCATGAAAATGAGCGCCGAGCGCATATTGTCCTATTTAACTTTTCTTTAAAGTTTTAGAAAACTTAGTGATAGTAATACCTTAGGTTATTTGTTAAAACTATATAATGTAGAAAAATGAGCGTAGCGTCGGCAGAAATATGCGCGATGAGCGCACTATTAAATTGTTATGTGTAATGGAGTAGATGGCATGGAGTTTCAGACGATCCCAATAATGCGGATTTTCGATGAAGATAAAGCAAAAGAGTTTTACCTTGGCTTTCTCGGTATGGAACTAGATTGGGAGCATCGTTTTGAGGATGGTTACCCAATTTACATGCAAGTTTCGCTTGGCGATTTTGTTTTACATCTGAGTGAACACTCTGGTGACTGCACACCGGGCAGCAAGGTCTTCGTTAATGTAAGCAATCTTGATCAACTTTTCGCACAAGTTACTGCAAAGCCTTACAAATACAACAAACCAAGCATTGAAGATGCCCCTTGGGGTGCAAGGTGTTTTACCGTAACAGATCCGTTTTCAAACAGGATATTGTTTAATGAATCAGCAGACACATAACAATCAAATTTTATCGCCAGCAAAAAGCGCTGGCTGCGACGTCAACCCGCTGCGCGGCTTTCCGCGCTAAATTTGGGCGTTAAGCATACGAGGAACCATGTCCAGTGAAGTCACCGTGGCTAAAATATGAATCGAGGTTGGCAGACTGGATGAAACAGTTTGCTAGCGAAAAGTTGTCGTTCACTAATGGTTTTCAAGCAATCCCTGGCTTTCCTTCAAATGGATTTCGTGCTGATGGGCTGCTAACTGATGGGAATGTTGTTATAGCCTTGGAAGTGGAGGTAAAACAAACTCACCCTGATACAAATGTTGGAAAATATTGGCTCTTAAGCCAGTATCAAGCTTATGAAAAGGTGATTTTGTTTCATGTTTATACTCCAGAGTACACATCTTATCCTTGGCGCCTTCAGCTAGGTCAGTTTTATGCCTCAAAAATGGCGATAGAGTTGCCATTTGAATATGAACTAGTCGATCAAAGAGAAGCTATCGATACGAACTCATCATTTGAAGCAGTAACTAGAATTCTAGAGCAAAGAATACTCGGTGAATTCGGAGTAATTGCTGGTAAGTCGCAAAATGCTTAACAAGTGCAGGTTGTCGGACGTGTGCTACGCTGCGCTCCGCACCCGCCGCAACTGCAGGCGTTATGTGCTCTAAGGTATCTCATGCTCTCAATCACCAGTGAAGATAAAGAGAATCAACTTAAAAGTTATTGTCAGCATTGGCTGAGCTTATTAGCCACAAATCAATTTGAAGACGCAGAAAAGCTCATTGATATAAACAATAACTATGGTGTTGTATGGGCAGAATCTGAACTCAAAGACGCTGTGCATGATTACTTTGGTAGCGATGCCCCTGTGAGTTTTCAAAACGAAAATATAGCGAATTGTTACCCTGAGTTTTTAGAAACCGATTCAGGCTCATTGATCTTCGGCTTTTATTTACCCGCCAATGGCGAGATAACCGACCTAACTGTTGAATTTGAGTTTGTACCAATTGGGAACAACAATTATGCTGCAACAATCAACGATGTTCATGTTCTGTAGCATGTACGCACATAACAAGCGCCAGCACATCGCGCCTGCGGCGCTGGACTCGCAACAAGTTGCTCGCCCGTGTGGCGGGCGTTAGCTTTGCGGAGGCTTTATTGACATTTTAATATTAGTTATCGCCTCAGTATTATTCTTTGTTTTGGTTATAAAGTTGGAATCAATGATTCCCATCAACTTTTTGGACAAAGCAGAAAGAACGTTTAACGACCTAGGTGCAAACGTGCAGGTAAGAACAAATTCTTACTCTCGTTTTTATAACACCAAAGGACGATTGGTAAAAAAGTCGGATATAGCAAAAATCCAAAAAGCGGGTTGTCTTACACTTTTTACATTATCGGATAACGCAATCGATATTACGGTGCATCCAGCTAATAAAGATACTGTGTTTGAAAAAGCTAAAAGTATATTTAAAGAGGCTCAAGTTGTTGAAATTGATATACAAAGCTAACAAACCAATTATTCCGACCTCAACTCGCTGCGCTCTTTTCGTCGGCATATTGGGGCGTTGGTATGACTCCCACAGTCAAGTTAAACGCACTGATCCTTGCCTAACTTTTTAAGCCATAATTTCTTCAGCTCGAATTAGAGCGAGTTAATACATAGGATGAAGCAAGTAATGTCGTCGGTT
>NZ_JAKGBH010000109.1:0-2454 GCF_021532515.1 Pseudoalteromonas sp. PAST1
GAACGTGCGCTAAACGCCAGACCTAGAAAGTGCCTAGGTTACAAACAGCCTGTCGTTGTGTTTAACGAATTACGCAATGCGGCCTAATTTAGCGAGTGGTGCACTTCGGGGTTGAATTCGCGCTTACTATCTTTACTTTTTATTCTCTCTCTACCACTTAGCCCAATTGTTCTTTTAGTGACTTACAGCTTTAAGTTAATTAGTAGAAATTATAAAAAAGTATTGAGAAAAAGTGAGCAAGAAGATACTCAAGAAGTAGAGGAAAAAAGCTTTTCTCTTTCAGACCAAAGCACTTTGATGATCGGTGAATATACATTTAATTACGAAGAAAAAAGCATTTCAAAAGATGAGCAAGTAACTTATTTAGAACCAAAAATGATGCAAGTACTTAGCTATTTAATAGAGCAACAACCTAGAGTCGTCAGCTTAGAAGAGCTACACAGCAATGTTTGGCAAAATCAAATAGTCACCGACACTGCTATTCGCCGAGTAATTAGTAAGTTGCGAAATGCCTTTTCAGATACTGATACAAAAAACCCTAAATATATAAAGTCCCAGATGAAAAGAGGGTATCAATTCATAGCTGAAGTTTTTAGCTAAATTATTGATTTATTGGTATTATTGTTGGTGTGATTATAGTTATAACTTTGGTTATAAGTAAGTGGCGATTAAGTAATGGCTAAATTATGGTGTAATTTTCAGAGTCATTTAAATTGAAATGACAGAGGCAGTTGCTTGCTTCTTTTTACTTTTAATTTAATAAGGAAATGACCATGAAATACATCGTTACAGCCATCGCTTTAATATCTATGGCAGTACTTACTTTTTACGCACTAAATACAAGTCAGTGTATATCTTTCGATCTTTTGTTAGTCGAAGTTGCTTTCGGAAGCTGCGAATTGAAGGCTGAAAATACGAGCTTGTTATCGTATCTTATTCTCGCTGGCTGGCTAATTTGTAATTTCTTATATGGTAAGTTTTACATTAATGGAACATCTCCAAGAGTATTAACCCCATTGTTGTTTATTGTTGGTCTACCTGGAACTTTCTTTGTTTTCTTACTTGTTCAGTTTATTAAAGATAATAAAAAGCCAGCTTAAATATAAGTATTAATTGAATTATCTTCAGTTGCTGCACGCTTAAAATTCGGGCAGGGTGGATTAGATTTAACAAAACAACAGGAGTGAGGATGTCTCAGTTTGATAATGTAAGTGTGCTGAAAAAAGCCAATGTGTATTTTGACGGTAAAGTGTCTAGCCGTACTGTGGTATTTGCTGATGGCAGCACGAAGACGTTAGGCTTTATGCAACCGGGTGAGTTTGAGTTTGCTACGAGTAAAAAAGAGTTGATGGAGCTTAACGGTGGCAGTTGGCAAGTGCTATTACCCGGTGAGAGCGAATGGCAAACGATGCAAGCTGGAGAGTCTTTTACGGTTGATGCAAATGTTACCTTTCTAGTAAAGGTCAGCGAGTTTGCTGACTACTGTTGTTCGTATAGTTAATGAGCAGTTGTTAACCTTTCTGAAAAGCCCGTGTGATGCGGGCTTTTGCATATTTTATCCGCAACGCATGATCTAAATCATCTGTGGTTACAATCAATTACTAATTATCTGCAATTTTCGCTTGTGTTAATTCAATTCGCCCCCAATACTAACTGTGAGGTAACAAGAAAAAAGGATACCCTATGAAGATTAATATTTCTGGTCATCATGTTGACGTTACTGAGGCTGTTAGAGCTCATATCAACGAGAAGTTCTCGAAAATTGCTAGCCATTTTCCATCATTAATATCACTCGATATTATTCTTTCAAAAGAACACAATAAGTATCAGGCTGAGATTAGTACAACCTATGAAGGCGCACGTTTATCAGTAAAAGCTGAAGATGATGTGATGTACCCAGCTATCGCAGGTGCTGCAAAAAAACTTGATGCATCACTTAAACATCGTAAAGGGCAAATGAAAGCCAAACTACACGAAAAGCCGGTCAGTACAACTCCGGAAATTGCCCACGAAATCATTCAGGAAATGAACCTGAGCTAATTACAGAGCACTAGCCTAAGCGGCTAGACTTAAAACTAAATCTGAAAAAGCCAACCGTTGCGAAACGCTTGGCTTTTTTGGTTTTAATATTTAGCCGTCAGCTGTCAGATTGAAGTTCCAAAAGTTAGCGAGTTGCTAGGGGAAAAAGTAAAGTTTGCGAGATACGAGACGTAGGCGGCGTTTTAACGCCGAACAAACATGGAGATATCAGATATCAGTCGTTAAAAGTCAGATTTTAAAAACAATGGCTTGACACAAGTGGTTGGCAGTCTAGTGTTGCTAACTTGCTAACTTGCTAACTTGCTAACTTGCTAACTTGCTAACTTGCTAACTTGCTAACTTGCTAACTTGCTAACTTGCTAACTTGCTAAATTGCTAACTTGCTAACTTGCTAACTTGCTAACTTGCTAAATT
>NZ_JAKGBH010000110.1:0-2354 GCF_021532515.1 Pseudoalteromonas sp. PAST1
GAAGAATCGCCAAGGAAATGATGTTGGCACTTCGTATCGCTCGGCAGCGTTCTATCGTGACGATGCACAGAAAGCGATTATCGAAAACGTGATTGATGAGGTCAATGAGATCGGTCGCTTCGAGAATGAAGTGGTCACGACCGTCACCCTGGAAAAAGAATTCTACGACGCTGAGGCATATCACCAAAACTATTTGCAGAGGAATCCCAGCGGATACTCTTGCCATTTTGAAAGAGACTAAATCATGAACCAAATGAACGAGGAAAAAATGAAAGCACTTAAGAATGTTGTTATTTATACGAAAGACCATTGTCCATTTTGCGCACGCGTGAAGAATTACCTAACTGCTGAAAAGGTCGATTTCAAACAAATTCGCGTAGACGACGATCCGAAGACTTACCTGGAGTTGAAGGAAAGAACAAATCTCCAAACTGTACCGCAAGTTTTTGTGGATGGAGAATTCATTGGTAGTGCTACAGACTTCTTCTCGTGGATTGATAGCTAAAGAGTGAACCCTAAAATAAAGGAGCAAATATATGTTCAATTGGAAAAGCATTTACAGCTACCTCGATAACGGCACTCCAGCACCTCCCAGAAAAGTTGAAAGGAGCGAGGAAGAGTGGAAAGAAATTCTGACGCCAGCGCAATTTCGGGTCATGCGGATGAAAGGCACCGAACGCGCGCACACCGGAGAACTCTGTTCATTTTATGAAGCAGGTAGATACGCCTGTGTTGGCTGCGACACCGAACTCTTTGACTCGAACCTAAAGTTCGATTCGGGAACGGGATGGCCGAGTTTTTCTGAGCCTGTCGCCGACAACGTAATTCAATATGAACTGGATACGACGTACGGGCGCAGAATCGAAGTGTTATGCAATGTGTGCGAAGCCCATCTGGGGCACGTTTTTCCAGATGGCCCTGAGCCATCAGGGGTCCGATTCTGCATTAACTCTGAGTCATTGAAGTTTGTAGAATAATTTTTAAATTGAGGAGTTTTATGAAAGTGAACCTTTTGGAAAAAGAAGCCGTTGTGTGTTGATCAAGCTGTTCGGTCATAAAGACTGCCATAAAACCAAGATTTACCATTCGTACTTGACAGAAAAAGGGATCCAGTTTGTTTTTTGGATGTTCATGAAGACGACCGTCGGCTGCTGCTGATCTGCGAATGGGAGTGGCTACAATTCTTAAAAAGTTAGGTGAAAAATATGTCGGATCTAAAAATGAATAAAGAAGACGATGTTGAAAGCTATGAATTTGCGACCCCTGAAGCTATCGAAGAAGCATTGAAAACCGGAAAACTTAGTCAAACGGTTTTTGGCACGGGCTGCTTTTGGGGACCGGATTCAAATTTTGGAGGGACGCCGGGAGTAGTGCAAACACGTGTTGGCTACGCTGGAGCATCAACTCTGGATCCGAGTTACCGCAACATCAAGGGACACGCCGAAGTCGTCAGAGTGATCTACGATAAAGACCAAATTAGCTATAGAGAACTTCTTGGAGGTTTTGAGTCATGGTTTGTTCATGTCAGAAAGCAGGGTCAGTATCGCCAGATACTTTTTGTCTTTGATCAGGAGCAAAAACAAGTAGCTGAAGAACTGATTCAAGCGATTGGAAAGGATAAGTCTCCCGAGGTGATTGAAGCCGGACAACAAAATGGTTATTTTTGGCCAGCCGAAGATTACCATCAAAAGCATCGTCTTCGCAGAAACAAACAGCTTGTAAGTCTTGCTGAAGTAGATTTCGGTCCTCGCTGGGATGAACATCTGTATTTTACTAAATTGAATAGTACCGACAGAAAAGGCTTCAGTCTTTCAAACTGGCTAAAAAAGTTGTCTCCGGAAATGCAGAAAGCTTACCGAATCGGCTAATCTGAAATTGTGCTGGCTAAAGCACTCTATTTTCGCTACGCAATCAATGTGCCGGCCAACTTTAAATAGAGTCCCAGAGTGTACAAAGAAGCTGTGCAAGTGGCATTTTACCGATGTATTTAAACGGACTAATTATTGCCCATATGAGACCAGCTTATCTACCAGTTGTTAGGTGATCCCCCTCAAATTAACAGAACACACTGGTTTGATTGCGGCCTTGGGCTTTAGCTTTGTATAACATCTGATCGGCGGCTTAGAGCAACTGCTTTTTGTCGTTAAATAAATCAGCGCTGGCCAAACCGATGCTGACCGTTAATTGTCGTAATGGCCATTCATGGTTAGCCACTACCAGCCTTAATTTTTCCAGTGTTTTATTTGCGGACGCTGTGTCTGTGCCTGGCAGGATCAGCACAAACTCTTCACCACCATAACGGGCGAAAAAGTCATAGTTCCTGCTATGGCGCTGAAACAGAGCCGCGACTTGAC
>NZ_JAKGBH010000111.1:0-2218 GCF_021532515.1 Pseudoalteromonas sp. PAST1
GATCAACTGCTTGTAACTCATGGTAAATGCTTCTGTTTGTTTGGCGACGATAGAGTACCACCAACAGGCAGTTGATCTCTTCTCACCGTTTAACCATGAGTGGTGCACTTATTATCTGAATTCGGGAATACTAGAAAAGCTAGAAGCTGTAGAAAATTACGACAAGCAAGCTCTCGGCGGTGTAAGAACGACCCTAGCTAATTATGAGGAAAAGCTTGATTTAGCGCTCAAAATGATTGAACAAGGCGCTTCTAGTGAAGCTATTGACGACATTGTAAAAGTTGATGATGCGAAAGCCCTTGCAGCCCTATCTGACTTTGAAAGCCACGTAAACACCATGCTTAAGAAAAAGAGTGTGGCGATAAATGAAAACTTTAAATTTGCATATACAGTTCATATTCTGACGATTGTACTTTTGGCTGGTATTTTGCTCTTTTACTTTAAAAAGCTATCTACCTCATATAAAGAGCAACAAGCTTTAACTGATCAAGCATTAGAAGGGGCAAGAATTAAATCAGAATTTCTTGCTAATATGAGTCATGAAATTAGAACCCCCTTAAATGGCATTATGGGTTTACTACAAATCCTGCAACCTAATGTTCAAAAGCCCCAAAACATAGAAATTGTCTCAAAAGCTCTTTTTTCATGCCGATCATTACTTACTATTATTAATGATATTTTAGACTTTTCTAAAATGGAAGCGAACGAGCTTACAATCGAAAATGTTAACTTTTCTTTGATAAAAATAGTTGAATCTATAAATTCTGATTTTTTACCTATCTGTAACGAAAAGTCTATCGAGCTAAACATTGATATAGACAAAAATGTCGAAAATATATGGATTGGTGATCCTGTTCGTATTAGGCAAATAATTTTAAACCTAGTTTCTAACGCTGTGAAATTCACAGAGCAAGGTGGTATACAAGTTATTGTAAAGAAAAAAGTAAAAAACTTAATCCCAGGTATCGAGTTACAAGTATTAGACACAGGAATAGGTATGAGTGAAGAAGGTTTGGCAAATCTTTTTCAACGCTTTCAACAGGCTGATAATAGTATTACACGCCGCTTTGGCGGTACAGGCCTTGGCATGTCAATAACAACAAACTTAATTAAACGGATGGGAGGTACTATAGACGTTGATAGTAAATTAGGTGAAGGCACACGCTTTACCATATTTTTACCGCTAGAAATAGCAGAGCAGCAGCAAATCATAGAAAGCTCCCATATAACTGATGTTCCCAATCTTGAAGGTAAAACAGTTCTAATTGCTGAAGATAACCCACTTAATACTATGGTCATTCAATCCTTAATGGCCGAAACAAATGCCAATGTTCAGTTTGCCAAAGATGGTCTAGAGGCTATAGATTTATTTAAAAAAATAAACCCTATGCTCGTCCTGATGGATATCCAAATGCCAAAAATGGGGGGGATTGAAGCCTGTGCACACATTCGAGCATTAAACCCTACGACTCCGGTAATCGCGTTAACAGCAAATGTCATGAAAGAAAATATTATTGAATACAAGAACTGTGGCTTTTACTGCCATGTTGGTAAGCCCGTTGAAAAACATCTGCTCTTTGAAGCCTTAAATAATGCCATTTCACAGCACAGCCAAAACTTATCTGATTAATAAAAACGGCCCCATAATTAGAGCACATGACTCCAGCACTAACAGTTTAAATCCCAACAGCTAGTGTCTGAGAAATGATAAAAAGACACCCATATTAAAAGATAATTAATCACCTACTTTAGAGAGGACTAGAGACATCAGGTAATTAGACACCCACTTTTGGAGAAATGATAAAAAGACACCCATGTTTAAAGATAATTAATCACCTACTTTAGAGAGGACTAGAGACATCACGTAATTAGACACCCACTTTTGGTAAAATTAGCATATCAATTGCATTTGACTTAGCGAAAAAGATCGCTCATAGTCGAAAAAATCATCAACACACATAAAATCTAATAATAAACACATCTAATTTGCTTGTAATGAAACTATATAGAGGAAGCTTGCAATGCCTTTCCTCAACAAAACCAAGCTTTAACAAATTAGAGAGTAGCAATTTATTATAAAATGCTATGCAAACGGCGTTTTTCAAGGTAGTTGTCGCCTGAGCTGTTAAGCTGCTTCTTTTTTATTCTCCGGATTTAACTCCACGCTTCCGATCTTATCCCAGTTTCTGGTCTCACCAGACCAACGACTTGGATTTCT
>NZ_JAKGBH010000112.1:0-2178 GCF_021532515.1 Pseudoalteromonas sp. PAST1
AATTTCGTTTTTGATGGCCATATCAGGGCTGTTCCGTATTAAATGTACGATATTTACCTAATTTGCCACACTTATAAGTAGTAACCCACCTCCGCAGCCATTTATTGGTGTGGTCTACAGAGGATTAAGTCTTTTTAGAGGGGAAAATCCCTAGAACCCCAAGTTGGCGTAAAAGTTGTCGCCGATGTGTATATTGCGTCCGAACTCGCAGCGGAACGTAGGTTCGAAATGAACCTGCTTACCCATTGAGCCGATAAGCTTCGTCAGAACGGCTTCACGCTTTTCCGCGTTTTGGCCGAAGCTGGCATTATAATCATTCGTCAGGAACACTGCTTCCTCACGAGCCGCCACGAGTTCAGACGTTAGATCGTTGTACATCTGCCCAGATCGGATGAGTTCAAACTGTTCGGCAAGTGTCATGCTATCTCCATTTAGAGCGTTTTCCTATCATAGTGGATCGTATCCGCATGATGGCCCCTGAACATTAAAGGGGCACAAATATACGGTAGGCCGATTTCACGCCTTTTGCGCAGCCTTCTTGATGGCAGTTACGAAGCCCGACAGTTCGGCCGGCGAGGTGAACCGGAACACCCGACCGGCAAATCCTTCCATTCGAGCAAGGTCGCGCTGTCGTTGCACCTTTCGGTAATTGATCACAAATCGGAAGAAGGCCCAATCAAAGCGTTCAGGACATCCTGGCGCGAGCTGATCACCGCGATTTCGGCCCAAACCGGATACCGTTCGTCGAATAACTCGCCACAGGCATAATGATGTTGGGTAATCGAGATGGATAAGCGTATTGTCTGGCAAGATAGCGGACGATGGCGTTCGATTCCCATAGGACTAAATCACCATCCTTCAGGCAGGGAACAAGGCCATTAGGGTTCATCGCGAGATAATCGGGGTCGCTCACCACGCCAAAGGTGCCACCCGCATTGATATGTTCATAGGTGAGGCCAAGTTCTTCAGCACACCAAAGCACCTTGCGGTTTCAGGATTTGCGCGACTTACCAAGTGCCCGCGAAGGCAGCGACCGCCAATAATGCCCCGGTCAGAATGTTCGACAGAAAGAGCCGGAAATTCAGCTCCGGCTTTTCGAGGTCAACACGCCATATCTGCCAAGCCAGATGAGCTGCAATAATAACCATACCGATAGCGTAGGGCATCGCCATGTCCAGTAACCACCCCCCAACCGCCCATGCCCCGACAGTCAAGGCGTAGAACAATCCGACGATAGCCTGCCCCCTGCGTCCAAATAGAATCGCTGTTGATTTCAAACCCAAACGGGTATCATCGGCTACATCGACATAAGCATACACCGTGTCATAGCCGATCTGCCACGCTATAGCGCCGACCCACATTACCACGGCTCCTGCTGGAATATTGCCTGACACCTCCGCCCATGCCATCAGCATTCCCCAATTGAACGCGGCCCCCAAAACAGCTTGGGGCCAATGGGTGAAGCGTTTGCAAAGCGGGTAAATGAATACCAGTGGCAGCACGCAAACTGCGACAAGCGCTGTGAATGGGCTTAAGAAAAACAATAGCAGCGCCGCCAAGGCGAGTTCGACGGCGAGGAATATTAGCGCGTGGCGCGTTCGAAGCTGACCACTCGCGAGCGGACGAAGGCGCGTCCGCTCGACATGCCCATCAAAGTTACGATCCGCAATGTCATTGGCTGTCGAGCCTGCGCTTCTCATCAAAAATGCGCCGAGAAAAAACACTACCAAAAGCCGAAATTCGGGGAGCCCTTGGGACGCTTGAATGAGCGCGGCAAGGCAGGGGAAAAAGGTGAGCCATATTCCTACCGGACGGTCGATCCGGGCAAGCCTTGCATAAGGACGCCAAGCAGCAGGCAACCAACGGTCAACCCAATCGCCAATATGAATATCGCTGAGGTCAGGACGGTTCAAAGTAGTCATCATGTGCTCCAATTCTGTGTCACAAAAATTCCGAAATTTGCGACATATTATACGAATAAAACCAGTGACGTAACAGGTTTCAGGAACTATGCGAACGACTAGCCCCCGTAGGCCCGCTCTCCTCATCTAGGGGTTCTAGGGATTTTCCCCTCTAAAAAGACATAATCCTCTGTAGACCACACCAATAAATGGCTGCGGAGGTGGTTTACTTTCAGCTTGGAGCCTAATCATCCACTATCGGCCTTGTTATTTCGCC
>NZ_JAKGBH010000113.1:0-2103 GCF_021532515.1 Pseudoalteromonas sp. PAST1
GTCAACTGGTGACCTTAAGTGGTACATCAGATTTACCCGCCGGTAGCACAGTGACCATCACCCAAACCTTATTAGGCGGTGGCAGTGTGACATATACGGCAACCACCGATGCCAATGGTGATTGGTCACTGACAGGATTAACCGTGCCGTTAGCGAACCTAGCGTCGATAACAGCCAGTGCATCGGATGCTGCAGGCAATGTACGTACTATCAGTTCAAGTGACTTTGATGGTACACCACCGACACTCACCGTTAACGTGGATGCAATAGGAAATGACAATACACCGCTCATCAGTGGTACCAGTGATGCAGGTGAAGGCGCACAAGTGACTGTGGTCGTCACCGATGCCAATGGTGATAGCAGCACCCTGACAGCGATAGTGGATGCCAGCGGTAATTGGTCAGTGAGTCCAACAACGGTCTTAGCTGATGGTCAATTTACTGTTGACGCCAGTGTGCGTGATGGGGTGGGGAACCTTACAGAAGAAACGGTGACTGGGGTCATTGATACCGTTGCACCAAGCTTAACCTTAACGGGCGTTGGGGCGGGCAGTGATGTGACGCCAACTTTAAGCGGCACAAGTAATGAAATCGGCGCGTTAGTAACTATCACAGTGACTGATAGTAACGGTGTGGTACAAACTTTCTCAGCCACAGTGGGCAGTAATGGAACCTGGACTAGCGAAGTGCCAAACGGTTTAGCCGAAGGTGATTACACTGTGTCAGCAACAGTGAGTGACGTGGCGGGCAATAGTACAACAATCAGTGCCTCAGGTAGTATTGATACGGTAAATCCTACAGTCGTTGTGAATGATAATGGCTTAAGTAATGATAATACCCCAACAATCAGCGGTACATCTACCGAGCCTGCGGGCACAATTGTAAATATTATAGTTACAGACAGTAATGGCGATAATTATAGTTTTACAGCTGTTGTAAGTGCTGCAGGCACATGGCAAACAGACGCATCTGAAATACCTGATGGTAACTATACAATTACTGCAACAATCACAGATGCTGCGGGTAATACAGGGAGTGATACAGGCTCAGGAACGATAGACACTACAGCGCCTCTCATTACAATCAACAATCTAGGCACAATTAACACCGCAACACCAACTATTAGTGGTACATCTTCGGAGCCAGCAGGCACTGTTATTTCACTTGTATTAACAGATACCAGTGGTGGTGAGATCAGTTTGACTGCAACCGTTGATGGTGCTGGTAATTGGTCTGTCACCTCTTCATCGTTAGCGAATGATGACTACAGCGTGGTTGCTACAGTAGAAGATGCAGCAGGAAATAGCGCCTCGGCAACAGAGAATTTCACCTTGAATACCAGTGCGCCTAGTATTTCAATTGATGCCCTAGGCCAAACGAACGATACAACGCCTACTATTTCAGGAACAACCAGTGCTCCTGACGGCAGTACGGTAACAGTGACTATAAATGATGGCACCAATCCAGTTGAAACACTGACAGTAAGTGTCTCAGGTGGTATTTGGACTGTTACTGCTAATAATGCATTAACTGAAGGGGATTTTACGGTTACTGCTAGCGTTACAGTAGGTGGCGTTGAAGGTACAGACTCTGCTGTAGGAACAATTGATTTAACCCCTCCTACCATTGCAATTAATGATATTGCACAAACCAATGATACAACCCCAACAATAAGTGGTACAACGGATGCACCGGTAGGAAGCACAGTTACAGTGATCATTACTGATTCACAAGGCAACCCACAAACTTTAGTCGCTACGGTATTAGCGAACGGAAGTTGGTCAGTGTCTGCAACCACAATACTGGCAGAAGGTAGTTTTACTGTTAATGCTTCAGTCACCGATGCAGCCGGTAATACTGGCACCGATAGTGCCACTGGTGAAATCGACATTACCGCACCGACGATTAGCCTTGATACCTTGGCCTATAGTAATGATGTGACACCGCTCATTAGTGGGCAAACTACTGGGGCGGCTGTGGGCAGCTTAGTGCTGCTTACTATCACTGACAGTGCCGGTAATGTACAAAGTGCGACAGCGACGGTGCAAGCGGATGGCAGTTGGTCTGTTGAGCCAAGTACGGCATTAGCCGAAGGGGATTATA
>NZ_JAKGBH010000114.1:0-2042 GCF_021532515.1 Pseudoalteromonas sp. PAST1
GCACTAGCTGTTTGAGCTAAACTAAAGGTCATGTACTTCTCCGTTTTTCTACTGCATTTTTCAAAGATCCTGCATAGAAAAATGAATTAAATCGTTGATTTAACTCTAGCATAGATCTGTCAGACTTCAAGTTATCTCTGTAGCAATGGTATTGTTTTGTACAATATTCGCCTGCTTGATTTGAGTTTTAGCTGTATTTATAAACTTTTGGCTTTTCCGGTCGCAGGCTCTATAATTTGCTCGTTTAAATCCAACTCTTCGTCTAACGTCATCTATTTAGTGTGCATGCGGCCTCCGGAGCATTTTCCGTGGCTTATTTTACCGAAGCATCGGGATTGCTAAATAGAGCTGAACGCTGTAATGCGCTTTCGAACTGAGCTTTCCGTAACTTCGGCATTAGTTCATGTACCTTGCTTACTGGATGTTGGTTGACGCGCAGCAGCACGTCCGTCAGATAATCGTAAACGTTAATAGCAGTGTTGACCTTGCTTTGAATGACGCCAACATGCTTAGCACCAAGCTCCGTTCAGCAGAATCACAGCCAGTTTTTCAGTTATCCCAAGTGTCACTCTCAGATTAAAGGCCGCCATACCGGATGTAGTGCCAACAAGAAAACTAAAACACAACTTCGCTGATCATCGCTGAGTGTTTATAAATCGTCTCCCATCACCGGTATCGATAAGCAGATAAGCCTGGTTATGCCATTAGCAGTTCTTGAAGCATTCCTGCTTTCAATGTCGTCAACGTGATCACGATTTGAGTTGAGATAACGACTCTGTTGCTGAAGACTCTCAGTTAATTGCCACTCACCAGATTCAAGAACAGCACCCGCTAACTCGGCACATACTGTTGCAAAACCATAAAGCGCTTGATTATCGCGGGTAAAACGCAGCGGCATCGTCTGGCCTTTTACAAGAAGGGACCATTCCAAAACTCTGTACTTACCTTTTAATCGGTTACTGACAAAAATAGTTATACTTGTACCGCTGGCGCCAACAACTAAAAAGCTCGTGATAGCTAGTCCTATCAGAGACCATAACTCTGGTTTCCCACTTAGTAACAGTGGATTAGGCAAATGACTCCTCAAAACGAGATCAGCACCAAGGGTCAGCGCTGTTTTATACACTGCTTGTTCTAATAATGGAGTTGCATTGACCAGTGACGCAACAGCATCACAACTATAAGGTTCTAGAACTGCCGTAGCTCTCAACCATTCTGTTTCATGGGCAATCGCCAACAAATTTGACCAAATTCGAACCAGTGCCGCTATATGAATGGAGTTTTCATCAGTCAGGACGGTTTGATTAAGCTGCTTATCCAGTTCCTGATGCCAGTATTGGTATTGGCTTGTCAAAAGTACAAACAACTCAGATTGAAGCAACTTATTATTAGTTACCGGTCTTATCCTATTTGACATCTCATTGAATAGTTGTATAAATTTTTTGTCTGCTTGTTGCTCACGCTTTAGCAGATCTTGCTGTTGTTGAAGCATCTGTAAATCGTATTCAATGGCCTGCTTAAAAAGTGTGAGTAAGGAACAGTGTTGTGATGCCCGATCTGGGCTTGAAAAGTCCAACATACACAAAGTACCGAAAGTTTTTCCGCTAGGCCAAAGCAATGGCAGGCCATAGTAATAACTAAAGCCTGCTGCAAATGTTGGGTTATTGTTTTCATATCGGGTACCGATTGCATTTTCAACTAGTAATGGCTGGTTACTGGAAATGACTTGGGAACAATAAGTGTTAAGTGCCAATGGAACAGGTTCACCGCAATAAAAAGTTGGTACTGACACACTGCCAACAGCCTGACAAATTTCGTTTTTATCTAATCGATTAATCAGCACACAAGGCACTTCCGCGACTTGAGCCATCGAGTTTACAATGCCTTGCCAGCGCTCTAGGAGCAGAGCGGTTTCTATGCTCAAATCTACTGCCATTTGTTCCCTCAGTATTTAAATAGTCCCCTTTTGCATCATTCGATCTTGTTTATCTCAGAGTATCAAACAGGAAACAAAGTGATTGATGTCAATCAGGGAATTAGCA
>NZ_JAKGBH010000115.1:0-2028 GCF_021532515.1 Pseudoalteromonas sp. PAST1
TTTTTGCTTTAAAAAGTAAATGGTGGGTCGTACTGGACTTGAACCAGTGACCCTAGCCTTGTAAGGGCGATGCTCTCCCAACTGAGCTAACGACCCGCGAAGAATAATCTAAATGAAAACACCATCAAAGTTTATTTAATGGTGGGTCGTACTGGACTTGAACCAGTGACCCTCGCCTTGTAAGGGCGATGCTCTCCCAACTGAGCTAACGACCCATTTAGATTTTTGTAATATGAACACCACTTTAAAAAATGGTGGGTCGTACTGGACTTGAACCAGTGACCCTCGCCTTGTAAGGGCGATGCTCTCCCAACTGAGCTAACGACCCATATTACATACAGCAAGTTTTCTTAATGGTGGGTCGTACTGGACTTGAACCAGTGACCCTCGCCTTGTAAGGGCGATGCTCTCCCAACTGAGCTAACGACCCATTAAGAATTTAGATATGAACACCATTAGGGAATAATGGTGGGTCGTACTGGACTTGAACCAGTGACCCTCGCCTTGTAAGGGCGATGCTCTCCCAACTGAGCTAACGACCCATATCTAAAACAACTCATTGCTGCGTTGTTGTGGGGCGCTATTATAGATAGAGTTGTAAATGTGTCAACACTTGAATGAGTAAAAATGTGTTAGATGCAGCTTTTATAAACAATGACATGGCATTTAAGCATTTTTTGGCGAACAAATATGCAATTTACATTCATAAGCTTATATTCAGAGCTTGATCTATAGCTAAATGTCAGTGTAAATCATTCTAAAATGATATGAATACAGCAAATCTTTAAAACGGTTTTTCATATCAATAAATTTGCATCAGTTAATTGCACTCTACTTAGCACTATTAAAAACAAAGCAGGGTAGGGTGAAGTCGTTTTATTTAAAGCTTTAGGTAATGAATTTTATTTTGCATATAAATGTATACCTTTTTAAGGGAGTAAATTAAAAAAGCAAAGAGCCTTTGATAACAAACCAGCAATGAAATTAGCCCAAAATAACTAATTTGATAGCACTTTGTATAAAATACCTCCGCAACGGATTGATATTTAGTCAGCTTGTTGAAATTTAAATCATTTAAATAAACTTAGATAAAAAACTGTTGACTTTATTTGGGGGGCTGCATAGAATGCGCCCCGCACTCAGCGATACACAACCAACATTAATTGGTGGTGTGTATGCAAGTCGGGGCTATAGCTCAGCTGGGAGAGCGCTTCGCTGGCAGCGAAGAGGTCTGCGGTTCGATCCCGCATAGCTCCACCAGATTTGCATAGTGTTTGTCCTAGGGTTGCAGTTTTCTGCGTCCCCATCGTCTAGAGGCCTAGGACACCGCCCTTTCACGGCGGTAACAGGGGTTCGAATCCCCTTGGGGACGCCACTTACTTTAAGTAAGTGAGCAATTGCCAAGAAAATAAATATGTTAGTCTCGAGTACTTACATGTTATTTTAGTAACCTTAACTCCGATATGAGTAAAACTATCATTTAATGTCCTAGTGACACACACTGTGTCCCCATCGTCTAGAGGCCTAGGACACCGCCCTTTCACGGCGGTAACAGGGGTTCGAATCCCCTTGGGGACGCCACTTATTCAAGTAGGTTATGTGTAGTGGGGCGGTGAACACCGCGCAATCTATGCACGACGTTATCAAGAGTACGAATCTCTTGGGGGCGCCACTTACTTTAAGTGATGTGTTATTAAAAGCTCGTCTGAATCGAGTCTAACTATTCAGTTGTCCTAGTGACACATTTTGTGTCCCCATCGTCTAGAGGCCTAGGACACCGCCCTTTCACGGCGGTAACAGGGGTTCGAATCCCCTTGGGGACGCCACTTACTTTAAGTGCTGTGTTATTAATAGCTCGTCTGAATCGAGTCTAACTATTCAGTTGTCCTAGTGACACATCATGTGTCCCCATCGTCTAGAGGCCTAGGACACCGCCCTTTCACGGCGGTAACAGGGGTTCGAATCCCCTTGGGGACGCCACTTATTCAAGTAGGTTATGTGTAGTGGGGCGGTGAACACCGCGCAATC
>NZ_JAKGBH010000116.1:0-1969 GCF_021532515.1 Pseudoalteromonas sp. PAST1
TACAATCGCCAACTGGTTGAAGCGATGATCAAAGTGAAGGCGCTAAATAAGATCAACACCCTTGGTCTGCCTAAATATCAGTAAGTTAAGTGAATTTGTTAGAGAGTTGCATTTGATCAACAAGGCCTAGAATTTAATAAAGATAGAATTCCCAAAGGTATGGTTTCGGGGAAGGAAATTGGTGGCACTGTTAAAACATACATACATAAATTTAAAAAAAGTATGCTGTTAACATTTTTGGAGAACTACAGTAAATATGATGGTGAGTGGGCGATCCTAAGCAGAACTAATGTTGCATTGGACTCAATAGAAGAGTTTCTGATAGAACATGAAGTAGCGTATTCAAGAAACAATCAAACAAGTATTTTTAAAACAAGCGCTGGTGATTTTGTAATTAAACTGTGTTCTTATTTTTTAAATAAGTTTGCACACTACCATTTGTCAGAAGTTTTAGGGTACTTAAAAGAGGATGAGAACCTAATTCCTTTAATTTCTGAAAGTATCAAGAGTAATTCTGATATTGAGTCATATCTAAATAATTACGGTCAATCAATTAATGGAACGGCTTTTGAAATGTTCTATTCAAATTATTATTTATTTGAAAACACTCATGATTCCAAAGAGATAAACACCAGAATTGATTTGTTGATTGATTTCATCATAGAGCGCCGCTCAAAAGGCGACAAGCTGAATAAATGCGCTGTTGAAACATTACTTCTTGAAGGGCTCAAGACAAAAACAGGCTCTTGGTTCGAAAGAATCAAGCTTTACTCAGATAAAATTAAAGAGCAAAACAGTAAATCTGAAATTGATAAATCAGTGGTAACTTTAACCACATACCATGGCTCTAAAGGTCTAGAGTGGACTAATGTGGCTATTTTTGATGTTATCCAGGAAACGATGCCAAATATGCAGTCACCAATCGATGAGGAAAGACGTTTGCTGTTTGTTGGGATGACACGCGCTGAGCAACGGTTATTTATTCATAGCTACTTAAATAAGGCTGATATTGATGATTTAAAGGATGTGGGTGAATTGGCACTATTCAAAAAAGATTACGAATATAGCCCACCAATAACATCAGATATTAATGATGTTTGTTTTCCAAGCGAGTTTATCGAAGAGATTTACTACACTAACGATTAATCTGTAGTAGTGTGATTACGTCAAAATCGCTTGGTACTTATACCGTCAGTATCCCTTGGTAATCACACTTATTCAATTAATCACTGTTCAATTAATCACACTTATTCAATTAATCACACTTATTCAATTAATCAAATGTTGTTTGCCTTATTTCGGGAAATTTAATCTTTTGTATTGTTGACTAAAAATTTATAAGCAATTATATTGATTATAACCCTAGAGGTTCAGCCTTTAGGGTTAACCAATCAACACAGACTATCAACGTAACAACCACTCTTCTGAGTCATTATCGGAATACAAATTTCCAATAATGATTTCTCAATCCACTTTACCTTTTAGGTCCTTGATTTTTGCACTATGCATAATTATGCCTATTGGTATTTAAAGTGGCTTCTAGCTGTTGAAGTTAAATCTCAGCGTTAATACCTTCTTGGTATTAAGACGGTTGAAGTGATTCTTTCACAAATACCTAACCAATTCCTATACGGGATACTCTTCTGTATAGGAATCGAAATCTCATTCGATGCGACCGCTATACAGATCTACTTATTTTTAGTTCTGCGTTTTCGGTCAAATGCATTGGAGGAGATTATGGATATCATTCTTATATTACTGGCGTGCACATATGTTGCAATCAAAATTCACAGCATTATCGTTAAGCCAATTCTATCAATAGCTAGTTCAAGCTGGGGTTAATTTGAACATTAGGCTTGCGCAATCTCACCCTTTCAAGGGCGAGTCAAGCAAGAGGTAACTAGTCTTTTTTCTGACTTAAAGCGCGTGAAGTTTTTACGGCTCTTTCACTTGGCGGTGTGTTTTGATT
>NZ_JAKGBH010000117.1:0-1810 GCF_021532515.1 Pseudoalteromonas sp. PAST1
TGCTATGTTTGTTCATGCTAGCCTCTGCTGTTTAGTTATTTGACAAACTAATTATGGCTCTGGCTTTGTCATTAAGCTAACCCACGAAAAGCGGAGGCTAGCACCGTGTGGGAGTCATTATGTCTATGTTGGAGCAGCATATTGATCGCTCGTATTAAGACAATCAGTTTTGGGGTATTAGTAGCTGCATTAATCATTACGATCACGTTGATGGTAGCCGATGTTGAATTTTATGGGCTCCTCAGTGTTTACGTATTTATGGTTTTATGGAGTTTACACAAGATATTTTTGTGGCTCATCGGTGATGAGTTTGGCATCGCCGTTCAGGTGAAAATTAAGAAAGACGCACCAAAAGCAATTCGTTTCCTTGGGCTGTTATTTGTCTGCTTTGTTTTTTATTTCGTAGCTAAGGGGCTTATCAAGCATGTTTCAACATAACAAGTTGCTTAATTTCGTTCCGGCCACAAACAGCATGGCCTCCACTGGACTGCCTACGCTGCGCTGCGGCAGCCAATTAGCAAAGCGTTAGCACTGTCCACTTATGGCACAGACTGTGTGAAAACTCTGATCACCTTTTGGTCTAAGTATCTGCTGCTTATGATCGATTAATCTATACATTTAGTTCACTTAATATACTGATATTTATATAATAAGACTATTGATTCAGTCGAGGGTTGAGGCAATATGTCAAAGTTTATAAGCGGTGAAGATCGTAACCAATCAACGTTATTTCCAGAATCGTTGGAAGACTACGTCAGTGAAGATAATACGGTCAGAGTAATTGATGTTTTCATTGAGGAACTAAATCTAGCTGAATTGGGGTTTAAAGGATTAACCTTAAAGTCCACAGGCCGCCCTAAGTATCATCCAGCCACACTATTAAAGCTTTATCTTTATGGTTACCTCAACCGTATTCAATCATCCCGCCGATTAGAAACCGAATGCCAACGCAATATTGAACTGATGTGGCTACTTGGTAAGTTGGCACCCGACTTTAAAACGATTGCTGATTTTAGAAAAGACAACGGAGGCGGTATAAAAAATGTATGCAAAACGTTTGTTGAAGTCTGTCGTCGCCTGAATATGTTTGAGAAACCCGTTGTTGCCATCGATGGTAGTAAGTTTAAAGCTAGCAACAACAAAGGCAATAATTTTACGCCAAGCAAAGTTAAATTTCACATCGACCGAGTCGAAAAGAACATTGAACGTTATCTTGAATTACTTGATGAAGCCGATAAAGAGCAAGCTAACGTCACAAAAATTAAAGCCACAAAAGAGAGACTAGCTGACTTTCGCAGCCAGTTAAAAAAACTATACGAGATTAAAGAACAAGTTGAAGCTCATCCTGATAAGCAAATATCCACTACTGATCCTGATTCACGTTTAATGAAAACTCAAGGTTTTACAAGAGTTGTGAGTTATAACGTACAAAGTGCGGTTGATACCAAGCATCACCTCATAGTGGCGCATGACGTGACCAACGTGCCAGATAGAGGCCAGCTTGCGTCAATGACGAAACTCGCACAAGAAGCATTGCGCAAGAAAGATATACGGGTATTAGCAGATAAAGGTTACTTCAGTCAGCCTGATATAAAAGACACTATCGATTTGGGTGCAGAGCCAATCATGCCCAAGACGGATACATCGTCCTCTGAAAAGAAAGGGATATTTAACCGCTCACTTTTCAAATACGATGCAAATAAAGATATTTACTTATGCCCCGCTGGTAATGAACTTCAAAATCGAATGCAGGTATTTGAGCAAGGTAAATACCTTGATGTTTACTTCAATCACATTGCTTGTCGAGATT
>NZ_JAKGBH010000118.1:0-1784 GCF_021532515.1 Pseudoalteromonas sp. PAST1
CCTCAAATGCTTAAACAAAACATTTAAAGAACACGGTTAAAGATAACCGTCAATTTCCCTTGGTAATTAGCGATTACGACAGAATCGCGTGGTAATTAAAGTACGACAAAATCGCTTGGTGTTAACATATAAATCTGTAGTAGCTCATATCTGATCTTACAGTTTCTAGGAATAGGTTGGGACTTAATCTGACAGGCAGCTATGAGCGATCTACGGACAGCCAACTCACACCATACCTAGGTCAGTTAATCGGCCAATAGCGGTCATTGAATTATTATAGTAGTAATTCCATATCAACCCTGTGCATGTCTAGGCCCCAACCATCAGTGATTTCTTTAATTGTCTTTGCCCCAAATTTTTCGAAGAAAGGAGCTGAAAGGTGACTGGCGGCGATATCTATAACTTTCATGTTACTGTCCTTTGCCATTTTCTTAGCCTAAGACATCATTGCCGTTCCGATGCCATTAGCCTGCACCCGTGGAGAAGTCATAATCCAAGTGATATGAGCACGGTTTATTTTAGGATCGATATCCAGCCCAAAGACAGCCTCGGCCTCTCCGTGAATAAGTCCAATTTTGTATAGCTTGGGCTGTTTTTGCAAAAACGCAATATAGTCCTGACGTTCGTTTGTAGCGAAGTATTTCGGACAGTTTTGATCGAACAGCTTAAGACAGTCTTCTAAATAAGAGTTACTATACTCACAAAATATCAAATTATTTTCAGTCATAATATTCCAAAAATTAACTAGTTATTATTTATCCCACTTGGGAGTGCAGTTAAACGCTCGTTCCCAAACGCGGTCACGTTGGAAAGTTAGATTAACTTTATCATTTATATTATTTTACTTGTTTGCTTTATCTTTGCTTCTACCTTGGCTAACCAAATCAGCGGAATAATAATTAAAGAAGATCCTATAGCCAAGCTCAGGTCCGGTATTTCATCGAACCACAGCACCCCTACAACTACAGCACCTAATAAGCCAGTGTATTCGGCACTGGAAATTTTACTGGCTTCGATTGCTTTATATACCAATACACATATACCAGCATAAATTAGGATAAAAGTGTTGGAGCCTGTTGCCGTTAACATTGGAGTCCAGTCCCAAGGTTTGCCTTCCCATAACGCCAACCCAAGTGCGGCTGGGATACCTACTAGGTTGGTGAGCATTAAAGTTTGGAACACATTATGATGCTGAGGTAATTTACGAACCAATAAATTATTTACAGCCATAGTCAATGCGACGACAAGGGCGGCAATCGCTGCCCAATTAATTTGTGTTGGTTTAACCACGATAAGTACACCGATAAAGCCCAAAACAGCAGCAGCAATTGAGTGGCTAGTCAGCTTTTCCTGAAACAATATCATGGCTAACGGCAGCATAAGCAAAGGCGCTGTATAGAAAATAGCATTTACGGTAGCTAACGGCAGAGCGCCCAGAGCGAATACCATAAATATTGTCCCTAATAACCAAATGTGGCCGCGTATAAAGTGCCATTTGAGGCCAGCGAAGAGGCTTTGTTTATTACTGAGTAGACAAAATGGAAGTAAAATCAGCACTGCGGTCAATTGACGAAATAATACAAATTGGTATACGGCAGTATCTGCTGGCAGAGTTTTTATCAAAGCGTCAGAAAAAACACCAATTATATTTCCGATAATAAGTAATGTCATCGCGAGTCCGACAGTTATTTTGGGCATTTCATTACTCCTGCTACATTCTAGAAAATGTCAATGGAACTGAATTAATAGAGTTACGTTTGTAAAACGGTTATATGATTAGCGTA
>NZ_JAKGBH010000119.1:0-1738 GCF_021532515.1 Pseudoalteromonas sp. PAST1
ACTCAGTAGTGAAACGAAACAGCGCCGATGATAGTGTAGCAGCTGCTATGTGAAAGTAGGTCATCGCCAGGCTCCAAATAAGAGAAAGCCCGATTCGAAAGAGTCGGGCTTTTTTGCGTTTGGAGCTATCAGCCAGGTAGGTTGGGTAGAGCGGAGCGAAACCCAACACAATCCATGTGACCCTCTTCATAACCCATGGTTAAAAATTCTTAAAATCTCTACTGGTCTAACAGGTTAGCGATCTCTAATACCATTCCGCATAAAGATTAAATCAATTTAATCCATTCCCGATTGCACATTTTCCTTACTCGATCCGGGATTGAAATAAAGTGATTCCACGCCTTTGAAACTTCATCGACAATTTCGTCATAGCCTGAAAACACTCTATTTGATAAACAATGTTGTCGTATCCAACTCCATACTTGCTCTATTGGATTTAGCTCTGGTGAATAAGGTGGAAGCTTTATAAGCGTTAGGTTTTTAAATTCTGCAGCTGTATCGTATGTGTGCCAGCCTGCGCCATCTATGATCACGACAGCATGTCTTCCAGCAGGTGTCGCGTGTGATATCTGGCGCATGTGCTGCGTCATCGCTTCTTTATTTACAAATGGACTTACTAACGCTTCTGTTTGGCCTGTCGCTGGACATACCGCGCCAAATAAGTATCCATAGTCAAATTGCTGTTGTTTTACAATCCGTGGCCGAGTGCCTGTTTCAGCCCAAATGCGCGTAGTCGGATTTTGCTGGCCAAATCGTGCTTCGTCCTGAAACCATACGTCGATCCGATCAAGAGGAAGGTGTCCTGGTGTGTGAAGGATCGTTTCCAGTTGGAAGTTTTTTAAAAGCTTCTTGGCTCTGTAATGATTGTTTCGGGTGTTTAGAGCGACTTGTGATCCAACTAAAGCCAAGTTGCTTTAGAATTTTATAGACATGATTTAAGTGGTAATGAACACCAAATTCAGTATGAATGTAATGCACAATGTCTTCACCGGTAAGGCGGCCACCACGAAGTTCTGTATTCGTGCGCTTTATAAACTCAGATAGTTGTTCAAGTTGCCGCTGTTGTAATCTTGATGGACGTCCTTGAATGGGCTTATTGTCTAAACCAGCTAGCCCATGCTCTAGGTAACTAGAAACCCATTTATTCACACTACTTCTTGCTGTGTTTAGACGTTTTGCAATATCGGTTCTGCTATTCCCCTCATAAAATAATGACACTGCGAGCAATCGCATGCGTTTTCGTGCGTTTGGTTCTTTACGAGAAAGCGCTAAAAGCTGTTCAGATATGTTTGGATTCAATGTTATTAACCGGTGATTTTATATAGCCTATATTAGATCAGATATTTAAGCGGAATTGTATAAAACGGCTTATTTCACCTTGCGCTAATTCGTCTTTTATTAATGAACTTTACATCTTCATTGTGCATGACGAATTACCACGCTGTTGGGTTGTTTAGTACAGAGTCTCCCTCAGCAACACCCCCTTAGGAGGCACTTCAGTGCCGAATTCAAACTATAACAAACACATTCATGGCTAAAGCCATACCTACAAGTACACTTTGCCTAGAGCCTTCGGCAGAAGAAGACGCAGCACCAAACCCCCACACCGCGCTGATCTGACTCCATAAAAGTAGACACCTTTTTGGAGTCAGTAATCATGAAAGTAAAGTCACAGCGTAGATATTCCCTCGAATTTAAAATAAAAGTCGTTCAAGAGTCGTTAGACACCACAGATACA
>NZ_JAKGBH010000120.1:0-1720 GCF_021532515.1 Pseudoalteromonas sp. PAST1
AGTGTGATTACCAAGGGATACTGACGGTATAAGTACCAAGCGATTTTGACGTAATCACACTATCAATGTTGCCGAGCTTCGGCAAGTTTTGCTAACCGTAACGCAGTCGTATTCATATTTTCCCTTAGCCAGATATTGCGAACGCCGCTAGCATGTATGTCGACGTTTCTTTCAGACTTGAGCAGCCTTGACACTTTGGATTGTCCCATGTGTGGGTTAGCTAGTGAGAATTCGATGACGACTTCCTCAATGGCTCTGTCTGTACGATTTTTGTGGTGAAGATTTGGCGTTTCCTGACGTTTTAGCGATTCGATTCCACCTTGTTTTATCAGCTTACGATGGCGGTAAATAGTATCGCGGGAGACACCACTTAGGCGGGAAGCTTCTGCCACATTTCCTAGCTTTTCAGCCAGAGCCAATACATCAAGCTTCTTCTGGAGCTCATAGTCTTCCGAGGATAGCTTTTCAGGCTCCGTTACTTCGGTTACCTGTAGTTTTCGTCCGGCGAAGTACGCATCGAACCGCTTATTTTTACCCGTACGAATTTCGATTTTTTGGTTTGTGATTGAGTGCTTAAGCGGTGAGTCGATGAAGTAGAGTTTTCCCCTGAAGCTAAACGTATGGTCGTTACGGATCTTCCGGTAGACCTTGGTGATGCAGATATCATCAAGATTGGTGTAGCGTGATACAGGCGTATATTCGGTGTCTGATGTTTTAGATTTTACCATCAGGTTTTTACGCCAGAACTGCGGGATGAAGACGTGTTGGAGGTAGCTATTAGCGCCCGTCATGTCAGTAATATTGTTGAGCCGTAACTCCGGTATCAACCTGTCTTGTAGAGTATCGAAGGCACGTTCAATACGACCTTTTCCTTGAGGAGAACTAGCAAAGATGATTTCAATTCCTAACTCCTCACAGGCCCGTTGCATCTGAGAGAAATTGCAACGTTTAGGACCACCAAAGATGCCAGCTCTATCAACATATAGAGTTTTAAACACGCCGAATTTCTCAACAACTGAGCGCATAACTTTCATACACCCTTCAGTCGTTTCTGACGGAAAAAACTCTGCATGGATATCGCTGTTAGCATCATCAATCATAGCGATTAAGCACGACTTTTTATCACCGAACCAGCGATGTGTACTGCCGTCCATTTGCAGCATTAGCCCTGGTGCTTCCATCCGTTCTCTGCGTTTATGGACACGGCTACGCCTACGCTTGGCTCGTTTTACATGATGGATATCATGTGCCCACTTACGCAGTGTCTCGCGCTTAACAACAATGTGTTCGTGAGCCTCAAGCATCTCGGCGAGGTGCAATAGATTCAGATCATAGTATTTCTCGCGGATCAGCGACTGAACTTGCTGCTTAAGCCTATCTGGAGTTTTATTAATTGGCTCGCTGCCTGTATTCCCGTGAACAACGAATTGTAGACCTTGGCTTCGGTAACGCTGCAAATAACGTTCAATAGTACGCCTGGATTTATTGAGGAGCTTAGCGGCATTAGCTATCGTAACTTTACGCTCTGCCACTTTAGCAATGATATCAACTGTTAATTGAGCTTTGGAATTCAAAACAATCACCCTTAGCGCTCCTCAAATGCTTAAACAAAACATTTAAAGAACACGGTTAAAGATAACCGTCAATTTCCCTTGGTAATTAGCGATTACGACAGAATCGCGTGGTAATTAAAGTACGACAAAATCGCTTGGTGTTAACA
>NZ_JAKGBH010000121.1:0-1673 GCF_021532515.1 Pseudoalteromonas sp. PAST1
AGTGACAGCTGTTAACTTCGCCAGAAGTTAATTCATCAAATAATGATGAGAATACTAAAGTAGATACCGATTAATCATTGCTGATTAACTGGCATATTTTTTACTTTTGAAAACTCTTTATAGATACGAATATCTATAAGAATTTTAATATCAGCTTTCCAAATTTTTAAAGAGCAAGAGAATAAACTTCTCAAAATTAAACACACTCTATTCTCAAGCAGTTTATTACCTGATTAAGAATGTTTATTTTTAAGGAGTAAAAGTGGTGGAGCTAAGCAGGATCGAACTGCTGACCTCCTGCGTGCAAGGCAGGCGCTCTCCCAGCTGAGCTATAGCCCCACATATGCTGGTACTTACTGTTTTATTAGCCACTTCGATTGAGACAAGGCGTAAGTTGAGGACGTTTAGTTCACTAAACGACGAAGCTTACAACGCAGTATCAAGAAGAAGTGGTGGGTCTGAGTAGATTTGAACTACCGACCTCACCCTTATCAGGGGTGCGCTCTAACCAACTGAGCTACAGACCCAAACAATAAGTGTTGTTCTCTTTACAATTAACAATCATCTGTGTGGACACTACGAACAAATAAGTTCTAAATCGTATAAGGAGGTGATCCAGCCCCAGGTTCCCCTAGGGCTACCTTGTTACGACTTCACCCCAGTCATGAATCACTCCGTGGTGAACGTCCTCCCGAAGGTTAGACTATCCACTTCTGGAGCAACCCACTCCCATGGTGTGACGGGCGGTGTGTACAAGGCCCGGGAACGTATTCACCGCGTCATTCTGATACGCGATTACTAGCGATTCCGACTTCATGGAGTCGAGTTGCAGACTCCAATCCGGACTACGACGCACTTTAAGTGATTCGCTTACCCTCGCAGGTTCGCAGCACTCTGTATGCGCCATTGTAGCACGTGTGTAGCCCTACACGTAAGGGCCATGATGACTTGACGTCGTCCCCACCTTCCTCCGGTTTATCACCGGCAGTCTCCTTAGAGTTCCCGACCGAATCGCTGGCAACTAAGGATAGGGGTTGCGCTCGTTGCGGGACTTAACCCAACATCTCACAACACGAGCTGACGACAGCCATGCAGCACCTGTATCAGAGTTCCCGAAGGCACCAAACCATCTCTGGTAAGTTCTCTGTATGTCAAGTGTAGGTAAGGTTCTTCGCGTTGCATCGAATTAAACCACATGCTCCACCGCTTGTGCGGGCCCCCGTCAATTCATTTGAGTTTTAACCTTGCGGCCGTACTCCCCAGGCGGTCTACTTAATGCGTTAGCTTTGAAAAACAAGTCCGAAGACCCGAGCTTCTAGTAGACATCGTTTACGGCGTGGACTACCAGGGTATCTAATCCTGTTTGCTCCCCACGCTTTCGTACATGAGCGTCAGTGTTGACCCAGGTGGCTGCCTTCGCCATCGGTATTCCTTCAGATCTCTACGCATTTCACCGCTACACCTGAAATTCTACCACCCTCTATCACACTCTAGTTTGCCAGTTCGAAATGCAGTTCCCAGGTTGAGCCCGGGGCTTTCACATCTCGCTTAACAAACCGCCTGCGTACGCTTTACGCCCAGTAATTCCGATTAACGCTCGCACCCTCCGTATTACCGCGGCTGCTGGCACGGAGTTAGCCGGTGCTTCTTCTGTAAGTAACGTCACAGCTAAG
>NZ_JAKGBH010000122.1:0-1635 GCF_021532515.1 Pseudoalteromonas sp. PAST1
CCCCCTGTGTCAGGATAGTTGTCGCCTCAGTTTTTCATAGCATTAAACAGGAGGCGGAAGTTAGGTATGAGTGAGACATTATCCAGAAGAACATAAAAAGGCAGTGGTTAGTAAGTTGATTGAAAGCGGTTTATCATTACGCCAGTTCGCACAAAGAGAAGGTGTTAGCCTGTCTACTTTGTATGGTTGGCGGGATAAGTATACAGAGGCCGATTTCAGTTTGACGAAAAGTAATACGCCAGAGAATTGGACAGCAGAGCAGAAGTTTTCTGCCGTGATAGAGACTGCTGCCATGTCGGAAGTTGAGGTAAGTGAATATTGCCGGAAAAAGGGTCTCTTCCCGGAGCAACTTCAGCAATGGAAACATAGCTGTATCTCTGGTAATCAATCCGAGACGGATAAGCGTAAACAGCAGGCCCAGGAACGTAAAGCGGATAAGAAGCGCATTAAAGAGCTGGAGAGAGAGCTAAAGCGAAAAGACGCAGCGTTAGCCGAAACTGCTGCGCTTCTGGTGCTCAGAAAAAAGTTAAATGCCTACTGGGGGGAAGACGAGGACAATTAACCACGTTCTCAGATAGGCAATACTATGTTTCACTGATTGATGAAGCCGTTAGCGCGGGGGCCAGAAAGCACAAAGCCTGTGACATCATCGGCTTATCCCTGCGCACGTTACAACGCTGGCGTGACGCGGATGGGATTTGTGCAGATATGCGCCAGGAGGCGGTCAGGCCGACGCCTGCTAATAAGTTAACTAAGGTAGAACAACAAGCCATTTTGGATATCTGCAATGAAGAGCGGTTTGCCAGTCTGCCGCCCAGTCAGATTGTGCCCATGTTGGCCGATGAGGGAGTTTATCTGGGTTCGGAATCGAGCTTTTACCGTATACTGAAAGCCAATAATCAGCTTACCCACAGAGGCAAAGCAAAACCCAAAGGTACACTGGCAAAACCTGATGGGTTTACCGCTAAGGGCCCCTGTGAAGTGTGGACCTGGGATATATCGTACTGCCCCTCTACAGTCATTGGTCGGTTCTTTTATCTGTACATGATAATGGATATCTTTAGCCGTAAAGTCGTGGGATGGGAAGTATATGACTGTGAGTCTGGTGAGTATGCCGCTAACCTATTAGAACGCACGCTATGGTCTGAGAAATGCATGAATGAAGAGATAATCTTACATTCTGATAATGGCAGTCCGATGAAGAGCCTGACCATGCAAGCAAAGATGATTGAAATGGGCGTTATCGGCTCGCGTAGCCGCCCCGGTGTCAGTAATGACAATCCCTACTCAGAATCTCTGTTCCGCACCATCAAATACTGCCATAGGTGGCCAAGTGAAGGCTTTAAGTCACTGGAAGAAGCGCGAGCATGGGTGCGCGATTTTGTCCGCTGGTATAACACAGAACATCGCCACAGCCGCATAAGATTCGTTACCCCAGAGCAGCGACACACAGGTGAAGACCAACGGATACTGGCAAAGCGCACTGAGTTATATGCCACGGCAAAAGTGAGAAATCCAAGTCGTTGGTCTGGTGAGACCAGAAACTGGGATAAGATCGGAAGCGTGGAGTTAAATCCGGAGAATAAAAAAGAAGCAGCTTAACAGCTCAGGCGACAACTACCTTGAAAAACGCCG
>NZ_JAKGBH010000123.1:0-1634 GCF_021532515.1 Pseudoalteromonas sp. PAST1
ACCCGGATTTTCCTAAGTCACCAACCTACTCACTTTCACATGGACAACCAACGCCATGCTTGTTTAGCCTGCTCCGTCCCCCCATCGCAATTATACCAAGTACGGGAATATTAACCCGTTTCCCATCGACTACGCCTTTCGGCCTCGCCTTAGGGGTCGACTTACCCTACCCTGATTAACATGGGATAGGAACCCTTGGTCTTCCGGCGTGCGGGTTTTTCACCCGCATTATCGTTACTCATGTCAGCATTCGCACTTCTGATACCTCCAGCAAACCTCCCGGTTCACCTTCAACGGCTTACAGAACGCTCCCCTACCACTCAAACATAGTTTGAATCCGCAGCTTCGGTGCATAGTTTAGCCCCGTTACATCTTCCGCGCAGACCGACTCGACCAGTGAGCTATTACGCTTTCTTTAAAGGATGGCTGCTTCTAAGCCAACCTCCTGGCTGTCTGGGCCTTTCCACATCGTTTCCCACTTAACTATGACTTTGGGACCTTAGCTGGCGGTCTGGGTTGTTTCCCTCTTCACGACGGACGTTAGCACCCGCCGTGTGTCTCCCGGATAGTACTTTACGGTATTCGGAGTTTGCAAAGGGTTGGTAAGTCGGGATGACCCCCTAGCCTTAACAGTGCTCTACCCCCGTAAGTATTCGTCCGAGGCTCTACCTAAATAGATTTCGGGGAGAACCAGCTATCTCCCGGTTTGATTAGCCTTTCACTCCTAGCCACAGGTCATCCCCTAACTTTTCAACGTTAGTGGGTTCGGTCCTCCAGTTGATGTTACTCAACCTTCAACCTGCCCATGGCTAGATCACCGGGTTTCGGGTCTATACCTTGCAACTATACGCCCAGTTAAGACTCGGTTTCCCTACGGCTACCCTAATCGGTTAACCTCGCTACAAAATATAAGTCGCTGACCCATTATACAAAAGGTACGCAGTCACCCTCGAAGGGCTCCTACTGCTTGTACGTACACGGTTTCAGGTTCTATTTCACTCCCCTCACAGGGGTTCTTTTCGCCTTTCCCTCACGGTACTGGTTCACTATCGGTCAGTTGGGAGTATTTAGCCTTAGATGATGGTCCACCTATATTCAGTCAAAGTTTCACGTGCTCCGACCTACTCGATTTCACTTAAGATGCATTTTCGTGTACGGGACTATCACCCTGTATCGTCAAACTTTCCAGAATGTTCCACTAACACATAATAAGCTTAAGGGCTGGTCCGGTTTCGCTCGCCGCTACTTCCGGAATCTCGGTTGATTTCTGTTCCTACGGGTACTTAGATGTTTCAGTTCTCCGCGTTCGCCTCTTACACCTATGTATTCAGTGTAAGATACCTGCAAGCAGGTGGGTTTCCCCATTCGGAAATCCTAGTCTCAAGCGCTTTTTACTAGCTTGACTAGGCTTATCGCAAGTTAATACGTCCTTCATCGCCTCCAACTGCCAAGGCATCCACCGTGTACGCTTAGTCACTTAACCATACAACCCAAACGGGTCTTTGTTAGTGACAGCTGTTAACTTCGCCAGAAGTTAATTCATCAAATAATGATGAGAATACTAAAGTAGATACCGATTAATCATTGCTGATTAACTGGCATATTTTTTACTTTTGAAAACTCTTTATAGATAC
>NZ_JAKGBH010000124.1:0-1603 GCF_021532515.1 Pseudoalteromonas sp. PAST1
ACATAGAAAAGGCGCTCAATGCGAGGCCGAGAAAATGTCTAGGGTTTAGGCAACCAGCGGTAATATTCGATGAATTACGCAAAGCAGCCTAATTTAGCGAGTGGTGCACTTCGGACTTGAATTCGCGAGTAACCAAAAGCAAAAGCAATAAAAGATACTGTCGATAAAACACCCATAACAGAAATAAACATCTTGTTTTTGCACATTTCTATAAGTCTATTAGAGGTTCTTATATTCAAAATATCCTGAGCGTTGCTAATCAGGTGAGTAGATTGATAATGTTCACTTCTATACTCAATAGAAAAAGAATCATCACCACAGAACAAAGTAAAAATATCACCTAATCTCAGATAAATACGCTTAATTTTATCACCTTTGATCTTATCTATAGCATTTTGATCACCTACAAATTCTGTAACTGTTTTTTTATGATATTCTCCGTTTTCAAGCAATTCAATTGTGATAGAAGAATAAAAAGCACCACCAAACTCTGCTTTCAAACGTTTTTCAGATTCAGCTACTACATTTAAGTAATCCATTAACTGTGTAAAGGTAAACTTAGAACTGTATATATGTAATCTTTTCTTAGTTTTAGTAAACATTTAACTTCCTGTCTTTTCAGAAATTTCACCAATAATATCTAGTAATTAGTTTTGAAGATCAAATAAATATTTATCATGGTTAGATGTTTGCTTTTTAAGGCTTTGGTACATTTACTCAGATTTTTTAGCTGACCATTTGTAGCGGTGTACAAGTTGCACATCTGATGGTTTCACCTTACCCCAAGGTGTAAGTTAATAGATTATCCAATCTTGATATTCTACATTCTGACAAAGGACCAGTAGGTGGCATGTAGCCGCGATACATTATTTCTACTAGTTTTTCTATCGGTTTAGTTGATTTGTTAACTAAGGGTAGGGAATGACAGTCGATGCAAACTCAATAAACTTACTTTTCATTGTCATTGTGCAAATTGGTGGTGCGTTCGCCACCGTTGCCGCAGTGAAAACCGATATTACTTGGATAAAACAAGTCATCAAAAAGCACGGTGAAGATATTACGAAACTACAGGATAAATTATGATAGCGACATTAGGTAAATATTTAGCAGCTAAATTGCTAACCGAAGCATTTATAAAACGTGTCTGTTTAGTTACCGCTAAGCACTTAGCTAGTAAGTCAGAAAACAAACTTGATGATGAATTAGTTAGTGCATTGTCTGAAGCTTTAAGGTAATTTCTTAAAATAAAAGAGCCGCAGTTTTAGCGGCTTTTTCAATTTGAAAAGGCATTCAAATGGTTATTGGAATCTGCAGGTTATGCACTCAAGAAAAAAATTATTATCTTCTCATATAATACCGAAATCATACTTTAAGTTTCTTAAGGGGGGCGCAAGCCAGCTTGCTGTTATAAATGAAAATTCTACTAAAATAGTCATGTCTAATGCTGATGTTAGAGAGAACTTATTTTGCAAAGACTGTGGCCTTGTTGATCAAATGCAGCTCTCTAATAAACTCACTTAACTTACTGATATTTAGGCAGACCAAGGGTGTTGATCTTATTTAGCGCCTTCACTTTGATCATCGCTTCAACCAGTTGGCGATT
>NZ_JAKGBH010000125.1:0-1601 GCF_021532515.1 Pseudoalteromonas sp. PAST1
CTTGATACTTATTGAACCTTCTCCCCGAAGTTTAGCGAACAGCTAAACTTCAAGGCGACCAAACCAAAAGGAGAAAGCTCAGTGAAACTTTATACTAATTATCATAAATATTATTGTGGAATTGATCTACATGCACGCATTTTATACGTTTGTATCCTTGATGATCGCGGCAGCAAAGTTGTTCACCAGAAAATAAAAGCCGATAAAACCGCATTACTTAAACTCATTTCCCCTTACCTCGAAGATATCGTTATTGGTGTTGAGTGCATGCATTGCTGGTATTGGGTCAGTGACTTATGTGCTGAACAGGGTATTGATTTTGTGCTTGGTCATGCCCTCTACATGAAAGCGATTCACGGAGGCAAAGCCAAAAACGATAAAATTGACTCATATAAAATTGCTAGCCTATTACGAGGTGGTAACTTTCCACTTGCTTACAATTACCCCGCACATATGCGTTCTACTCGTGATTTACTCCGTCGAAGAACTAAGCTCGTTCAACATGGGGCACAATTAAAAGCACATATAGTTAACACTAATAGCCAATACAACTATCCAGCACTTGAGCTACATATGAAGAACAAATGTGTTCGTCAAGAATTCCAAACGCGTTTTGAAGACCAAGCCGTTCAACGCAATATCAACTTCGACCTCGCCATTCTCGATAGTTACGCAGAAGAGCTTAAAAAGCTTGAATATTACTTAGAGGGCAAAGCAAAGCAGCATCAGCCAAATTATTATACTCAGCTTCGCACCATCCCAGGTATTGGTCTTATTTTAGCGATGACTATTTTGTATGAGATTGGAGACATTAACCGCTTTGAATCTGTACAAAAGTTCGCTTCTTACTGCCGACTCGTGAAATGTAAAGCCGAGTCCGCTGGTAAAACCTATGGTACTAGTGGTAATAAGATTGGTAATGGTCATTTAAAATGGGCCTTTAGCGAAGCCGCTGTACTCTATTTACGCGGCAATGACAAAGCTCGTCGTTACTTAAACAAACTGCAAAAGCGTATGACCAAAGCCAAAGCGTTATCTGTCCTTGCCCACAAGCTTGGGCGTTGTGTGTATTTTATGTTGAAAAATAAGACGGTATTCGATGATGAAAGGTTTTTAAAAAGCTAAGTCGCACAATGAGGTGAGCTGCTCTCCTAACTAGATAGGCATGAACAACCACGCATTATTTGTGTTTTAGTCAGCAAAAGCTGTGTTCGCAGGTAAGTGTTGTCGATGTAATAAGCTATTTGGCCTTGATTAGACACCTCATTGGTGCGCATTAATTTTGTAATGAATTAAATCGTTTGCACCTTAACTGAGCCTTTAACTAACTGGACACATGAGCCATATCCTTGAGTAGCGCCAGTTTAAGGTTAACCGATAAATGTCTAGTGGCCCTAAGCAATTGATGTATTAACTGATTTAGGCAGCGATAAGATCGCAATAAGAGACCCTCAATATGTGTTTGCCGTAAACGATTTTTAACGGCTAACAGACATACCGAAGATAAACAGATTTAAAAGATTACAAAGACAAATTAGCTGCTTAAAGCAGCTAAAAAGAATCGTTATGCTTACTTGACCCGAGAAGGTTCATATGTGTTA
>NZ_JAKGBH010000126.1:0-1578 GCF_021532515.1 Pseudoalteromonas sp. PAST1
CGTTGGTATGACTCCCACAGTCAAGTTAAACGCACTGATCCTTGCCTAACTTTTTAAGCCATAATTTCTTCAGCTCGAATTAGAGCGAGTTAATACATAGGATGAAGCAAGTAATGTCGTCGGTTTTCATGCTGATATTCGTTGGTTATTACTATTTCTAGTAACAGAGCAGACCTTACTTAGTTCGTCGTGGCACCTGTCTTCAGTCTATGTTCGTGGTTCAATGCTGCGTTAGCTGCATTGCCATCCTAACGCCCTCGGTGGTTGTGCCACACCCGATGCTTGACCCAATGCATTAACTCTAATTCGTTCATCATGCAGGTACTCTTGCTAATCTTAGTTTTGGATCAACAGGTGTCAGTACCACTTCTTTTGCTATAGCCCAGATATACGCGATCATTTCTCGCGCAATTGCTGTGACTACAAGGTTATAATGCTTTCCCTTACTGATTAACTTTTTGTAGCGCTTGCAGAGCCTAAGTTGTGCTTTCCATGCGATATCAATAATCTGCTTTGGCAACCCTTCTTGTCGTTTTTGCATATCTGTGGAGATATTAGCGGCATACCTGTATGTGTGCGCACCTTCAATAAGGAGGCGTCTAGCCCTACCATTGCCACATTTTGTTATCGCACCGATATGACGTTTTCCGCCGCTTGAGTGTTCACTAGGTACAAGACCAAGGTAACTCATTAGTTTACGAGGGTGGTCGAAGCGCGATAAATCGCCTAGCTCAGCAATAACACCTGCTGCAACTAATAGACGAACGCCGCGCATCGCTTGTATTGCTTTTACGACAGGGTAATAACGCCATTGATGAACATGGTGTGTTAATTCATTATCAAGACGCTCTAAACGTGCCATTCTTTCAGATATTGTTTGTATAAATTCTTGTAAAACAAGTTGCTGTGCTGGGTGAGATAATACAAGCTCTGTAAGCCAACGAAGGTGTTTGAGCGACCAGTTAGCAGTGCCAGCATAATTTATATTATTACGCAGTAATAGCGCTTTAAGTTGATATTTGGCGTCTTTTAAATCTTTCATGGCAACTTCACGGGCGCGAGATAAATCGCGAACAGCTTCATCTTCCGGCTCTGGCACATAAATAGGTGTAAGGTCTTCTGTTTTAAGTAGCTTTGCGAGCTTCATGGCATCACGTTTATCGGTTTTAACACGTTCACCTGGTTTTTTAGGAATGAGAGAAGGGGCAACCACATAGCAGCAATGACCAAGGCTAGTGATTAACCGATAAATCCAGTAACCGCAGGGGCCAGCCTCATAGACAAAGTGAAGCGTTGCATCAGGGTATTTAGATTCAAAGTGACGAACTAGTTTTTTAACGGCTATTTTAGATGATGGCGCTCTACCAAAGTGCACAGGTTGTGCGCCTCGATGGTCTTCAATATAGGCGACTTCATTGAATTCTTTATGTGTATCAAGTCCGATAAAAAGTATGCTATGTTTGTTCATGCTAGCCTCTGCTGTTTAGTTATTTGACAAACTAATTATGGCTCTGGCTTTGTCATTAAGCTAACCCACGAAAAGCGGAGGCTAGCACCGTGTGGGAGTCATTATGTCTA
>NZ_JAKGBH010000127.1:0-1545 GCF_021532515.1 Pseudoalteromonas sp. PAST1
TGAACCAGCTCAGAGGCGGTGCAAAAAGTCTGACCGTACCTGAACTTAAAAAAGAGCTTGCCCTTTATCATCAGTTAGCGCCATGGCGCACGCAAATCAATGGCGTTATCGATGGGCTTAATCTGTCTCTTAAAAATCGACAACACTTCGGTGAGCTCATCAACTATTACGGTAGTAAACTCAAACGATTCAAACGCGCACAGCAGCATCTATGGTTGCTATGTCACCTGACAGAGCGGATACAACTGGCACTGGAACGGTTAACTGATGGGTTCATTTACCATATCCGCAAGCAACAAGAAGCTGCCAACACCTTTGCACAACAAGCAGTGTTCCTGTCCTGGCAGTCAGCCGCGGACAATGTCACGAAAGCGGCAGAGTTACTGCATCTGTTTGTGGATGAGAACATTGATGATAATCAACCCTTCTCAGTAGTCAGACAACAGGCATTGAAGGTCATGAATGACAGGGATATCCAGACCCTCTGCCTTTACCTGAAAAAACAGAAACGGACCGTGGAAGAGTACCAGTGGCAACATTACGATGAACAATGCAATCTCCTGGAGCAACTGTTAAGGCAGGTGTTTTTGTGCCTTGAATGTGAGGCCGGTAAAGGCTCAGAAGCCGTCGTCGCCCAACTTCAACAGATGCAGACGGAAATCGCATTCGGTGGACCACTGAAGACGATGGATACGTCGCTCATCCCGAAAAAGCACCTCCCATGGTTGGTTAAACAGGATAACGTTAACCCGCAACGTTACGAATGGCTGCTCTACCGGCAGTTAACCTCACGACTGAATGGACGCATTTATTTGCCAAATGTTACCAAATACCGCGCACTGGAAGACGACCTGATCCCCCAGACATCGCAGGATACCTTGCTGGCCTCATCAACACTGGACAGACTAAAACAGCCCGCAGAGTTATTGTTACAGGAGAAACAACACCGGCTGGAAAGTGCACTCAAAGACGTTGCTCTCCATATTGATGAGGGAGACAATCGAAATGTGATCATGAAAAATCGTACCGGTACCCGCTGGCGTCTGCCGACCAAAAGCGCTACATCTCTGGTCAACAATCCCTTTTTTAAGCGAATGCAACCGGTCGGTATCGCGGATGTACTGCGGTATGTAGAGCGCGAAACCGGGTTCATGAAATGTCTGACTCATGTACTTCCGATACAAAAACAAGGGTTCACTCATCAGGATGATTTACTGGCCATTCTGATTGCCAACGCCACTCACCGTGGTGTGTATGGCATGGCGCAGATCTCCGATCGAAGCTATGAACACCTGAGTACGGTGCAGGCCAACTATATCCGGCCTGAAACGCTGCATGACGCCAGCGACGTGATCAATAATGCGGTTGCAGCGCTACCCATCTTCCGCCACTACCATATTCAGGAGGACCAGCTGCATGCCAGTGCGGATGGTCAGAAATTCGAAACCCATCTGGAAACCTTTAAAACCCGGTACTCCTCTAAGTATTTCGGCACCAACAAAGGGATCACGGCCATGACACTGGTGGCCAACCACAGCGCCCTCA
>NZ_JAKGBH010000128.1:0-1495 GCF_021532515.1 Pseudoalteromonas sp. PAST1
ACCCCATGCCGAACTCAGTAGTGAAACGAAACAGCGCCGATGATAGTGTAGCAGCTGCTATGTGAAAGTAGGTCATCGCCAGGCTCCAAATAAGAGAAAGCCCGATTCGAAAGAGTCGGGCTTTTTTCGTTTTGAGCTTTCAGCCAGGTAGGTTGGGTAGAGCGTAGCGAAACCCAACATAATACCACTCCGCATAAAGATTAATACCATTCCGCATAAAGATTAAATCAATTTAATCCATTCCCGATTGCACATTTTCTTCACTCGATCCGGGATTGAAATAAAGTGATTCCATGCCTTTGAAACTTCATCGACAATTTCGTCATAGCCCGAAAACACTCTATTGGATAAACAATGCTGTCGTATCCAGCTCCATACTTGCTCTATTGGATTTAGTTCAGGTGAATAAGGTGGGAGCTTTATCAGGGTTAGGTTTTTAAATTCTGCAGCTGTATCGTATGTGTGCCAGCCTGCGCCATCTATTATCACGACAGCGTGTCTTCCAACAGGTGTCGCGTGTGATATCTGGCGCATATGCTGCGTCATTGCTTCTTTATTTACGAATGGGCTAACTAACGCTTCTGTTTGGCCTGTGGCTGGACATACCGCGCCAAATAAGTATCCATAGTCAAATTGCTGTTGTTTTACAATCCGTGGCCGAGTGCCTGTTTCAGCCCAAATGCGCGTAGTCGGATTTTGCTGGCCAAATCGTGCTTCGTCCTGAAACCATACGTCGATCCGATCAAGAGGAAGGTGTCCTGGTGTGTGAAGGATCGTTTCCAGCTGGAAGTTTTTTAAAAGCCTCTTGGCTCTGTAATGATTGTTTTGGGTGTTTAGAGCGGCTTGTGATCCAACTAAAGCCAAGTTGCTTTAGAATTTTATAGACATGATTTAAGTGGTAATGAACACCAAATTCAGTGTGAATGTAATGCACAATGTCTTCACCGGTAAGGCGGCCACCACGTAGTTCTGTGTTCGTGCGCTTTATAAATTCAGACAGTTGTTCAAGTTGCCGCTGTTGCAGCCTTGATGGACGTCCTTGAATAGGCTTATTGTCTAAACCATCAAGCCCATACTCTAGGTAACTAGAAACCCATTTATTCACACTACTTCTTGCAGTGTTTAGACGTTTTGCAATATCGGTTCGGCTATTACCCTCATAAAATAAAGACACTGCGAGCAATCGCATGTGTTTTCGTGCGTTTGGTTCTTTTCGAGAAAGCGCTAAAAGCTGTTCAGATATGTTTGAATTCAATGTTATTAGCCGGTGATTTTATATAGCCTATATTAGATCAGATATTTAAGCGGAATGGTATTACCACGCTGTTGGGTTGTTTAGTACAGAGACTCCCTCAGCAACAACACCCAGTAGGAGATGTATGGACTCCTCCCCCAAATAGGGTGAGTACGGTATAAAGAGATTGGACAATTACTTTTACCAATAAGGAATCCATACATGTCAAAATTTAACCTAATTAGCATCGACTTGGCAAAA
>NZ_JAKGBH010000129.1:0-1482 GCF_021532515.1 Pseudoalteromonas sp. PAST1
TATAGAACGTGCGCTAAACGCCAGACCTAGAAAGTGCCTAGGTTACAAACAGCCTGTCGTTGTGTTTAACGAATTACGCAATGCGGCCTAATTTAGCGAGTGGTGCACTTCGGGGTTGAATTCGCGTGCTATATCTCACCGTAAATACTTTGAGTTTTAAAAGCTGATAACCCACTCGTATTTTCAGTCGAACAAGCAAGGCTAAACAAGGGAGTTAATGAAAGTAAAAATACTAGAAATCTCACTGTATCTCCTGAAAGTAAAAAGCCATTGCAAGAATTTGGTAAACACTATTTATCTTTTTTAGTGGCTCGTTATAAACCCCTCAACTCCGAAAGCATAAATTCTTTAGTAGATAAACACAATGTCAGCTCACCGTTTGGACCTATTGGAGGTTGATAGGAAACCCTAACCTTTATTTTGTCTAAAGCCATAGGGGAACATAATTGAGATAGCGAATAACCCTCCGCCGTAAAATCATCTAAATTAAGTACTTGTAGTTCTTAATGAGTACTGTCGATAGAGTATATAGTCTTCAATGTAATTAAAATACGGAGAGAGTTTTTCATTTACAATCCTTCTAACTGTATATACGTAAAGCTACAATTTAACCACTCGCATAGTCAAGAAACGACCCTTTCGCTCGTTTTATACAGTTAAAAAGCTAGCACGACTAGATTTTTATAACACTAGCAATTAGTTAACAAGTTTGTTAAAAATAAACCAATAAGAAAAACGCGCAATTTGCTCGCTATAAACATGTTATATGCCTATGAATAACCTGGAGTGGAATTCGTGTAAAAATGCATTAGCAATGCTGAATGCGTTAAGAGAAAGCGATGAACAAAAGTTCGACAGTTTTACCAAAGAATTGCAACTATTCTATATTGATTGTTGCAGGCATACATTGGGCTATTGCCTCAGGAAAATTTTAAAATAGCGTTAGAAACAGCAAAGTCTTATATCAATGGTGAAGTTTCGGACGAGCAAGTAAGCCATCAAAATTGGTATACTGAGAGTGCTGTTTTTGGAATGGCATATGATGAACCACCATTTGAGTACCGTGCTATTTATGAAAATATTGCTCAACATCTTGAATTGAATTTCGATGAAGCTAGAGATTATGCAATTAAATTGGGGTACTTTATTGATTGGGCTAGTCTTTATGCTCAATCTTTTAACGGTCGTATTCCAAAACAGTACGAAGAGTTTTTAATTCCAGAAATGTTGCGAAAGTATATACCTAAACCATTTTAGATGAACGGCATATAACAATCGCATTAAGGGTGGACGCAAAAAGCTTGGCTGCGTCACTTTGTTCCTATTATAGCCAAGCTTTAATACGCCACTTATGCGGGCGTTGGTATGACTCCCACAGTCAAGTTAAACGCACTGATCCTTGCCTAACTTTTTAAGCCATAATTTCTTCAGCTCGAATTAGAGCGAGTTAATACATAGGATGAAGCAAGTAATGTCGTCGGT
>NZ_JAKGBH010000130.1:0-1417 GCF_021532515.1 Pseudoalteromonas sp. PAST1
TAATGCCTGTCAGTTAAGAGCTGACAGGCATTTTTTGGGGCTTTCGTTCAGGGTATCGACTGGGTCTCTTTTTCACACATCTTGGATAATGTCTTTCTCTTCGCTCTGGCAGTACAAAGGTTTCAGCCATTGCAATAAGTTTATTTATTACGCTCGGTACTTTTCCTGCTGAGGTGTGAGGCAACATCATTAACTCCTTGATGATATAGCCAGAAGCATTGCTGTAACTGAGTTGATAAGGCCATATCCCTTTCAGGCTGTAAGCCATCTTAGTCATCATATATCGTACTAAATTGTATGCGAGCAATACGCCCCATAACTCTTGTTTTACTAGCTCTGGGGTTTTGCTACGTAACGTTAATTCATTTTTGAGCAAGTACTGTTTCATTTCCCTGAACCCAAGTTCTATTTCCCAACGGTGACTGTATAGATCGACGATATCAGCACTTGGATATTTCATTGGGTCGGTCATAGACGTCAGTATCTGATGCTGTTTTCCATTGATGGTTTTCGTCAACAATCTAGCTTCGATAGTAATAGGTAAGTCTGGGTACCTCTTTCGTGATTGAGGTGTTGTTTTTAGTCTAATCAGTTGGTTATGTTTTCCAAATTCCCTGATAACTTCATATTGCGTGCCTTTTTTTAAGGGAATTAGCCAGTGCCTTGATGTACCAGTGGTAGACCATTTATGAAGTAGCCCTAATGAGTAAAAACCTTTATCAAACAGCGTTAGGCTATTGTCGGGTGTTTGCTCTATCAGCTGCTCAGCGAGCGTCATTTCATTAGCCGCAACGGCGTCAAAGGCGGATGCGGTCAATAAGTGACTTGTGAGTTCCATTTGACAGACCATACGAATTTGAGGAAAAGCCGATTCGCGTTTGTCATTGTGCAACTTACCAAATGCATCATTGTTAGCTGGCGTGTCTTCTGCACGCCACACCACGCCATCAACGCCAAGTAAGGTTAATCCACACCAGTTTGGATGTGGTGTGTCTTGATGCCAACGGGATTGAGTCATATTAAAGATATGACGAATAGATTCCGAGCCTAAACGCTGTCTTGCTTGAACAATCGCACTAGGAGCTACAAAAGGTTTCTTACTTGGTAATACAATATCAAGACGATTAATGACCTGAGTCATAGGCATATCTCGAAACAATGCGCTGCCAATCACACTCCAGACCATTAGCTCAAGAGGTAGCCTGCGCTTCCTGAGTGTTGCGACCCCAGACTCTGCAAGTGCTTGTTGTATTAAAGACTCATCCAGTATTTCCGACAAGCTGTGAATATTAGAATCGATAAATGATGAAATATTGGCGAAGCTATGATTAAGGGGCATAAAAAAATCCGATGACCTGTGATCATCGGATTTTGATCCTATTATGCCAAATGTCAATTGCTTAACTGATCGGCATTG
>NZ_JAKGBH010000131.1:0-1414 GCF_021532515.1 Pseudoalteromonas sp. PAST1
CCATGGCGCTTTTTAAACAAGATACATCTAAGTCAGCTAGTATGGCGAGGAAAAAGAAAATGGCAGGGCTAGACGATGATTACCGCTCAACCCTGTTAGAGTCTGGGATTAAAATGCGCTAGCCGTGGGTTTCTCATGCTTCAACTTACTTTAGTTGATGCAACTAGCTAATTCTTAACCTTTCCACCATTTCATTTAAAACTTTATATTGTATTTCCCTTAGCATACGTAACTCTACAGCGCGTGTAGGGGTAGTTGGCATTTCTAGGACTTCTTTGTAAAGAATCTCAAATACACCTTGAATGTTTTTAACCATGGAATCTAAGTAAGTTGCAGCTCCCTTGTCTGGCATGCCAATTTCATTTGCAAAAGCCAAAACATCATCTCGCCTTAATTCATCAAATGTTTCTTTTCCATTTATCGGTATTGATAATTTTTGCTCAAGTGGTTTAGTCCCTTCTTGCACATATATTATCGTAGACAATAAATCATAAAATGGTGTCAGCTGTGGATCCCCATCCCCATAATAAAAGCTAATATTTTTTAGGTGTGCATCACCGTTTCCTATAAGAAAATTAAAAATAACCCAGCGATATAGCTTTATTGTATCTTGTGCCTTAGTCCGAACTTTGCCCAATATCTTCTTATAAATTTCAACAGTTGAAGCTGCATATTTAAAATCTTTACCAAAACTCAATAGTTGACACGCATCAATAATGTGTCGACGCTCTTGATTCGGGTATTTACCATACCGGTCAAATCTTTCAACTAAATAGATAGGCTCAGGTACATACAATAACTCCACTTTTGGTACATCTATACCCATCATTTTAGCAAGCCTCATAACAAACCATTCATTACAAGTCGTTTGCCAATAATCATCAGGCTCTGAATGATCTGGTTTCAATATATGAGTGGAAGGCGTACCTGCATTACCTTCAAAAAAATCAGAGCCTTTTTTTATAACTAGCATTTTATATTGTGCCCCAGCGAGTGACATCCTACTACCTTGTCTCTTATTCAATGGTGCTTTAGGGAGAGCTTTTATCCTCTCTGAAAGAGCAGATAATTCTAGAGGCTCAGCACTTGGATCTGGCAAGCCCCCCCCTTAGGCAACATTATTAAGGCACCAGCGGACTCAATACCTGACACTTCTAGTAATGCAAATGAATCGTAGTAGTCAACTTGCGCATCTTTTGCTAATAATTTGCGCGCGTTTTCTTCGGGTAAAAGATTATCAAAAAAGCTCTAAACAGGACGTTTAGTACCTGTATCTAACGTCATTTCATTTTGAACATTAGGCTTGCGCAATCTCACCCTTTCAAGGGCGAGTCAAGCAAGAGGTAACTAGTCTTTTTTCTGACTTAAAGCGCGTGAAGTTTTTACGGCTCTTTCACTTGGCGGTGTGTTTTGA
>NZ_JAKGBH010000132.1:0-1367 GCF_021532515.1 Pseudoalteromonas sp. PAST1
GCAAAGCGAAAGCGTTGCAGTGGATACTGACTCACTCGCATTCGGCAAAACTTCTTGCTGTTAAGCGAGTATCACAAAACAAAGGCAGTAAAACGCCCGGAATAGACGGCGTCATCTGGAATACGGATACGCGCCGCATGAAAGCAGTCAATCAATTGAGCAGAAAGGCTTATCAAGCCAAACCGCTCAAGCGTATCTACATCCCTAAGAAAAACGGCAAGCTCAGACCTTTGGGTATCCCGTGCATGGTCGATAGAGCGCTACAAGCGCTTCACCTTCTTGCACTAGAGCCTGTGTCAGAAACACTTGCTGACCCAAATAGCTACGGATTTCGGCGCAATAGAAGCACTGCTGATGCTATTGCTCAGTGTTTTCTCTGTTTGAGTAAAAAGCAATCCGCGCAATGGGTTCTTGAGGGAGATATCAAAGCCTGTTTCGACAAGATTGGGCATCAATGGCTTATGAATAATATAGCTGTAGATAAACGAATGTTGGAACAATGGTTAAAGTCTGGTTTTATGGACAAAGGGCTGTTCTATCGCACTGACGAGGGAACACCACAAGGCGGGATCATATCTCCAACCTTGATGCTGATGACTCTTGCAGGTCTTGAGCAACGCATTAAGTCCACCGCACTTAAAAATGGGGCGAGAGCCAACTTTATAGGATACGCCGATGATTTCGTAGTCACATGCACTTCAAAGGACGTGCTGGAGAACGATATCAAACCGTTGATTGCTGACTTCTTAGCACATAGAGGCTTAACGCTCTCCGAAGAGAAAACGCACATTACTCACATTAGCCGTGGTTTTGACTTCCTAGGCTTTAACCATAGGAAGTACAAAGGAAAACTGCTCATTAAACCGAGCAAATCTAACACGTTAATATTTCTGAGTAACTTGCGCGAACTCATTAAAAAGCACGCAACTACCCCCGTTAACGATCTAATCAAGTTGATAAATCCGAAACTCAGGGGTTGGTCGAATTACTATCGCCATTGCGTTGCCAAACAAGTATTCGGATATGTGAGCCACAAACTATTTCTAGCGTTATGGCATTGGGCTAAAAGGCGTCATCCAACAAAATCAAAAACTTGGATCGCCATGAAGTACTTTATCAACCGTCGAGGCCAATGGCAATTTCACGGTTGGCAGAAGAGCATGAACATGAACATGGATTGTCAGTTTAATCTATTTCAAATAGCTAAGGTGCCAATAGAGAGACATGTGAAAATCAAGAGTGAAGCTACGCCTTTTGATCCTTTATACCAAGAATACTTGGCAAAGAGAAAAGCAAAGAGGCAATGCCGCAACTCTTGGAATGAGCCTAATCTCGCTGCTTTATAAGTTGCTGGGTACCAATTAGGT
>NZ_JAKGBH010000133.1:0-1295 GCF_021532515.1 Pseudoalteromonas sp. PAST1
AAAGTGATGTTACTGAATATATGAAATATTACAATCTGGAAAGGCTGCACTCAGCTAATAACGATCAGTCACCAGTAGAGTATGAAAATTCTTTAAGAAAAGTGTCCGGCTGGAGTTGACCAGAACAACCCTTCTAGCACGGTATAAATAAAGAGCTCCTTTTCCTTTTCATCCCTTATCGATAAATGTAAATATTCAGGTTCCTTTGCTGCAGGAGGTAAATCTACTTGAAGAAATTTAGCCAACGGTGAAATCGTCCAACCTTGAACAAGCAGTGAAATCAAAACTACAAAAAAAACCAATTCAAAGTAAGTCTGAGTATGTTCTAGTCCTGCTAAGGAAGGAAATAAGGCTAAAATTATAGGGACAGCGCCTCTTAAACCACACCATCCAATAAACACCTGTTCTCTCCATGGGAAGTGAAATGGTATTAAAGATAAAAAAACCGCTAAAGGCCTTGCAATGAAAATAAGTACGAAAGCAATAGCCAAAGCTGGGATAATGATTGGTATTAAATTAGTTGGCGTAATTAATAATCCTAACATTAAAAACATTCCAATCTGACTTAACCAAGCAATACCATCATGAAACTTATTAATGTCGTCACTATATGATAGCGATGTATTTCCTACTATTGCACCAATGATAAAAATTGCTAGAAAACCACTCCCACCTAAAAGAGTCGTGAATCCAAACAAGCTCAACCCACCAGCAAATGCTAATAAAGGATATAATGATGAAGGTAATGATAAATATCGCAACAAATTAGCTAGCAGTTTTCCTCCAGCAAACCCGATTATCAAGCCAAGTCCCATTTGACGGACAAGTTCTATGATGAACAGCCATCCCTCAATTTTACTACTGTTTATTTGTAGAATTTGAACAAGAGTAATAGTAAGAAATATTGCCATTGGATCATTTGAACCAGATTCAATTTCCAGCGTAGCGCTTGTACGTTCTTTCAACTCAAACCCAGCATTTCTAATTAACCCAAAAACGGCAGCCGCATCAGTTGAGGCAACAATCGCTCCAATTAAAAGACCTTCTTGCCATGGTAGCTTGAGAATTAAGTGAGCAGCCCATCCCGTAATTGCAGCTGTTATAATGACACCAAATGTTGCTAAAGAAAGTGCCGGTTTTAAGCTGACATTAAATGTAGTTTTACGAGTACCCCCGAATTCAGATAATAAGTGCACCACTCATGGTTAAACGGTGAGAAGAGATCAACTGCCTGTTGGTGGTACTCTATCGTCGCCAAACAAACAGAAGCATTTACCATGAGTTACAAGCAGTTG
>NZ_JAKGBH010000134.1:0-1256 GCF_021532515.1 Pseudoalteromonas sp. PAST1
TGGCGTAAACATGAAGAAAGCGATTACCTGACGCATAGATTGGCTAAAACTTAATTGAGTAGGCAAGATATCTTCTTCTTTAGTTGCATCAAGCATGATTATGCGTATTAAGTTGTAAGCGAGTAATAACCCCCATAACTCTTGGCGTACCATGTCTGGCTTCTTACTACGTAATGTGTGTTTGCTATGATTCAATCCCTGCTTTATTTCTCTAAACGCCAGCTCAATTTCCCAACGTTGTGTATAAACCTCTATTAATTCGTCATGCGGAAATCGTAAAGGGTCAATAAGCGAACTAAGAACACGATAGCTTTTTCCATCAGCTTTATAAGTGGTTAATCTTGCCGTTATAGTATCTGGTAATGACTCAAACTTCTTTCTAGCCTGAGGGCTTGTGGACAAGGTAACTATTTTATCATTATCACTGATACTGTGTTCAACTTGATACTGTAAATCCTTCCTTGCTGGTAACATCCAGTGAGCGTTATTTCCTTGGTTTTGCCATTGATGTAGCAGTCCTAATGAGTAATAACCACGGTCAAACAAGGTTAGAGAATTATCCGGTACGGCTGGTAATAGACGTTGAGCTAGGCTCATTTCACCTACGCAACGGGCGTCAAAACTACTGTCTAGCAATAAGTGGCTAGATACTTCCATTAAGCTACACATTCGAACTTGTGGGTAGCTGACTTCTCCATGTTGATTACTGTCACTGCCAAACTTTTCTCGGTTTTCTTGATTATCATGAGTTCGGAAGCTAACGCCATCCACTGCAAGTAAATTAAGTCCACACCACTGCTCAAAAGGCTGGGTGGTAAACGCTTTATGTGAAAGTAGTTGAAATGTTTGTTGGACTGCTTCGTAACCCAATCTTTGGCGACCTTGCACTAGTGCGCTCGGCGCTACTAATTTGTTTTTTCCGGGCAGAGATATATCGAGTCTATTAGCAATATCCCACACGGTTTCGTTTCGGAATAAACTCATTCCAATGACAGACCACATAACAGCTTCTAGCGGTAATCGCCTTCTGCGAACAGTTGCAACACCCGCATGTTCAAATGCTTGTTCAAGAATATCAGGGTCAAGAACCTGCTTAAGTTTGTCGAGCGTATGTACATCATCTAAAAAGGAGGACATATCATCGAAGTGCTGAATTAGAGACATAAAAAATCCGATATTATTTCTAATATCGGATTTTGAAGCTATGAAAAGATCAGTCAAGTGATCATAAAAATATTCTTAACTGATCAGCATTA
>NZ_JAKGBH010000135.1:0-1228 GCF_021532515.1 Pseudoalteromonas sp. PAST1
TGAACTGGTTTAATTGAGCAGGACACTTTAATAATGGACAATGATCTAATATTGAGGTGTTAAATGACAAAACGAAAAAACAAAACTTATACAACCGAATTTAAGCAAGAAGCAGTTGCTTTAGTGACTGAGCAAGGTTATTCAGTTTCAGAGGCCGCAGCTTCTTTAGGGATCACCACCAAACTTATTTATAACTGGAAAGCTAAACTCGAAGAGCAACAAGCAGGTAATTCGCTAAATGAAGATGAGCGTGCAGAGTTAAAGCGCCTAAGAAAAGAAAACAAAGATCTCAAAATGGAGAAAGAGATCTTAAAAAAGGCCAGCGCCTTCTTTGCGAGAGAAATGAAGTAAAGTATCAGTTCATCAAAGAAAATAGCCAAGCTTTTCGCGTTATAAAATTATGCTCAGCGATGAAGGTGAGTCGCTCAAGCTATTACGCATGGCTGGCGCGTCCAGCAAAGCTTATAACGGCAGAAGAGCTGCATCTTTATCGCAGAGCTAAAGCGCTGTTTAAACGCAGCAGAGAAAGCTTAGGCTACCGTGAGCTATGTAAGAACTTACGCAAAGAAGGTTTTAAAATAACACGCTTTAAAACCAGAAGGTTAATGGCGCAGCTCCATTTAGTGGTTAAACAACGAGTAGCTTATAAAGTAACAACTAAGCGTAAGCACTCTGATGCAGTTGCAGATAATTTGCTTAACCAGAACTTTAATCCGATAGCCCCCAATCAGATTTGGGCTGGCGACGTGACATACCTGAAAACTGGCGAAGGCTGGATGTACCTTGCTGTTGTAATGGATCTATATTCTCGTCGAATAGTTGGCTGGCATATTGATAAACGTATGACGACTGATTTAGTAATGAAAGCCATGATTAAGGCTTATAACTTGAGAAAACCAGCCAAAGGCTTGGTATTTCATTCTGATAGAGGGTCTCAGTATACGAGTAAGCGATATCGTAGCCTGTTAAAGCAGTTTGGTATGCGAGCAAGCATGGGTGATGTGGGGGCTTGTTGGGATAACGCTGTTGTTGAAAGGTTCTTTGGCAGCTTGAAACATGATTGGTTGTTAAAAGTGGCTCAGCCAACTCGTGAACACATGAAAAGTGATGTTACTGAATATATGAAATATTACAATCTGGAAAGGCTGCACTCAGCTAATAACGATCAGTCACCAGTAGAGTATGAAAATTCTTTAAGAAAAGTGTCCGGCTGGAGTTGACCAGAACA
>NZ_JAKGBH010000136.1:0-1223 GCF_021532515.1 Pseudoalteromonas sp. PAST1
CACGGCTAGCGCATTTTAATCCCAGACTCTAACAGGGTTGAGCGGTAATCATCGTCTAGCCCTGCCATTTTCTTTTTCCTCGCCATACTAGCTGACTTAGATGTATCTTGTTTAAAAAGCGCCATGGCTATCTTTCGCATTACATTAAACATTAATGGCCCTTGAAGTTTGCGTATTCTCGATTCATCTTCTCTGAAGTTCATATCAAGCATCCAATGCATGCTTTCAACCTGCCAGTGACTGCGTACCGCATTGAGTGCTTGCGCTGCATCTAAGTCTAATGAACTTATATACCAGCGTGTTTCAGTGGTATCCGACCCTGCCGACTTATCATGAACTTCAGCCCTGACCTTAATAATACTCGTTAAGCCAGGCCAACGATAATCCTTGCATAACCAGCTTTTATCTATAAGTAACTGCTGGCATGTACGTGTTTCAACACGCCCATGTCCTGAGCTTATTTCGGTATATTCATCACAATTATGCTGAGTTAACCTTTCACGCTCGCACTTGTGCCACCACGCTTCTAGTTCCTTTTGCATGCCTGAATGATTTCCTTTAAGCGCAAGAATATAATCTGCTTTTTGTTGGATGACTTGTTTTGCTATTTCTTGTTGGCATCCCATCGCATCTAACGTAATGATACTGTTTTCAATATCGAGCAGGGTGAGTAATTCTGGTATCGCGGTGATTTCATTTGTTTTATTATCAACAGCCGTCTGTCCAAGCACTAACTGGTGTTGGCAACTCCATGCACTGACCGTGTGTAAGGCACTTTTTCTGTCTTTTGTGGTAAATGAACGCCGTGCGGTTTTGCCATCAATAGCGATGATATCTGCACCTGTGGTTTCAATCAGTGATGATATCCAAGATTGAAATGCCCTTTCTATTTCATTTGCTTTTAACCGACACATGACGCGCGCAATCGTGTCATGTTTTGGAATTCCTGCGTTGAACGTGCCGTATTTTTTTAACCAATCAAGTTTTAGGTGCCCAAAGTCTTCAATATCTTCCCATCCTTCTGCACCAGAGAGCACAGCGCTAATAGCAAGGAGAAGAATATCGATAAGTTCATGCTTTTTACAACGTTCAATGCGAGGATCTGTAATTGAATTAAAATGTTTCAGAAAAGTAGTGCTCATATTTATGCGACCAAGTAATTATTATGCCTTGATCTGATCACTACTTGCTCTATAAGTTCAATTTATAATGATCTTGCCGTG
>NZ_JAKGBH010000137.1:0-1215 GCF_021532515.1 Pseudoalteromonas sp. PAST1
CCTCAAATGCTTAAACAAAACATTTAAAGAACACGGTTAAAGATAACCGTCAATTTCCCTTGGTAATTAGCGATTACGACAGAATCGCGTGGTAATTAAAGTACGACAAAATCGCTTGGTGTTAACAATTGATAAATGAATAAGTCTTAACTTGATCTGCCAGATTTGATTTATAGAGTTGAATTAAATCTGACAGTGAATAGCCAATTTGTGCCAATAAAGGCCTCTGGCAAACTCATTTTGACTGGCAACTAACAAAACTAAACGGACGCTGACAGCTACTTCTAAGGAGCTAGTATTCACCTTCAACTCTGATTTAAATAGCTAGGCTGATTACAGTTCATAACACTGCTGTTTAAGCCAACGAGCTAATTTCATAATATCAGGTTGCCTAGCTCGTGTTTCCTTATAGACAAAATAGAAGTTATCTCCGGTAATAAGCTCGTGCATAGGTATGCGCACAAGACTTTGCTGGCGATCCTGATCATTCATCATGTAATTATTAATGAGGGTAATTCCCAAATTATATCGAGCCGCTTCAGCGGCAAGTAAGACATGACTAAATTGATTAATTTTGACGTCTTTAGGTAATTCAAATTTACCACTCATACACCAACGTAACCAGTCGTCACCAAGACTTTCGTTTGTACCTGAGTATTGTACTGATAATAACGGGTGTTGCCATAATGAATCAGGTAGAGGCTTATTTCTTAACTGCTGCCAAAGCTTTTTTCCACACACTGGATAAAGTTTTTCAGTAAACATGAATTGATTGACAAAGTTACGTTCCGGTGGATTAATTGTAATAAAACAATCCGCAAATTGGTCATTATAATCCGGTTGATCCCCGACCATATTTAAAGTTATTTCTATTTCTGGGTGCTGATTTCTAAAACCTTCTAACTTCGGTATCAACCAGTTCACCGCCACAGAGCTATATAAAGCTAAACGAAGATTGCCTGATTCCCCGTGACGTATCATTTGACTGGCATTTGATAGATTTCCTAATGAGTTAGTCACTTCTTCAAAGTAACGTTCCCCGACCTTAGTCAAGGAAAAAGAACGCCCCTGTCGGTTAAACAGAGTTTCACCCAAATAGTCTTCGAGTAATCGAACTTGGTGACTAACCGCACTTTGAGTCACATTGAGGTGCTCAGCAGCTTTGGAAAAGCTATTAAGTCGCGCAACAGCTTCAAAGCATTGCAGGGCACGTAA
>NZ_JAKGBH010000138.1:0-1201 GCF_021532515.1 Pseudoalteromonas sp. PAST1
ATCAACTGCTTGTAACTCATGGTAAATGCTTCTGTTTGTTTGGCGACGATAGAGTACCACCAACAGGCAGTTGATCTCTTCTCACCGTTTAACCATGAGTGGTGCACTTATTATCTGAATTCGGGCAGGGTTCCAAAGTGACGGTGGCTATTGTGGCTTATAACATGTTTATAGCGAGCTAATCGCGCGTTTTTCTACCACAGCGTAGCTCGTTTTTCTTATTAGATTATTTCTAACAAACTTGTTAACTAATTACCAGTGTTATTAAAATTTAGGAGTTCTCGCTTTTACCTCAGGATAAAAACGAGCGATTGGGTCGTTTTCTTGACTATACGAGCGACTGAGCTAAAGCTGTATATATATACAGCTTTATTTCAAAGGAATGAAAATGAAAACTCGCTCTCCTTATTTAAACTACATTGCAGACTATATGCTCACTCGTCAGTATTCATTAAGAACAATTAACGCTTATTTAGGTTGGATCGCAAAATTTATTCAATTGTAAGTTAATTAAACCAAGAGATTGTTGCTGGTAATTGCTAAATCACTAAATATTTATATTTTTTGTTAGGTATTTATAAGTAAAAAAAGTTGTAGTTGAGGCAACGAAACCTCCTACTCCATAATAAAAGGCTACTATTGCGGGTGGAGGAAACTGATAAAACACTATCGAAATGACCATTATTCCACATATAGAACCGACAATTGACATCGTATAGATGTTGAACAAATTTAACCTTAATAACAAAAGAGATGTTGGGTAGCCAATTATGAAGGTGATAGGAACAACAAATATTGGCAATATTAACAACAATAAATCAATCCATTGAAACGAATAATGATGCCATGTTACACCATCAATAGAAGTCTGAGGAGTATATCCTCCCAAAAGTGCAAGCGTTATCGTTGCCATAATTGAAGCGAGAACCAATGCTTTCAATATTGCTCTATTATTCATAATAGTTGTGGTCAGAACTTTCGATAAACAAAGACCGTAGCATACCTACATAAATTAGTTAAGATAACTTCATTAAACTCCTCAAAGCTGTCCTTAGAGTAATTACGTTAACTCACTTTGGGGCGTGCGACGTGAAGTCGTATGAAGCGCTGTTCACCGCTTAATGAGTGAACCATCTGTATCACCAGATGATCCTAGGAGCCTGAATAAAGTAGCGGCTCTGACAATGTAACGAAGGTTGGT
>NZ_JAKGBH010000139.1:0-1200 GCF_021532515.1 Pseudoalteromonas sp. PAST1
GGCATCGGAACGGCAATGATGTCTTACGCTAAGAAAATGGCAAAGGACAGTGACATGAAAGTTATAGATATCGCCGCCAGTCATCTTTCAGCTCCTTTCTTCGAAAAATTTGGGGCAAAGACAATTAAAGAAATCACTGATGGTTGGGGCCTAGACATGCACAGGGTTGATATGGAATTACTACTATAACAATTCAATGACCGCTATTGGCCGATTAACTGACCTAGGTGTGGTGTGAGTTGGCTGTCCGTAGAACAGGCTGTCCGTAGAACGCTCATATCTCATCTTACAGTTTTGTTGATTAGGTTTAGACTTCACCTGACAGGCAGCTAAGAGCGAATAGCGGACATCAACGTTCACTTCAGCATTACCGAATACTGAACGGTTTTGAGCTAAAGTTTTTGCGCGGCACATGGAAAAGAACTGCGTAGAGTTTGGTGCCAGATGCAAGTCCATGCTAGGGATTTACTGCTGACTAGATAACTGATCCTAATTGTGATACACCTGCTTCAAGCCATGCTTGCCACCTGGGAACGGAGCCGCTGTGTCCATAAAGTGGTATACCTGCTCCAGTAAGTCATCCATGTTCTTACACTGATGGTTACGGGTTATCGTTTCATGCAACGCATGCCATAGCTTTTCAATTTTGTTGTGCCACGGGCTGTATACCGGTAAAAACAAGAGCTTGAACTTTGGGTTCTCATTCAGCCATTTCTGCGTTTTTTTGCTCTTATGGATGATGTAATTATCCACAATTAGCGTGATACTTTTCGCTCGCCGGTATTGCCCTTTCAGTTGCTCCAACAGCGCAATAAACAAATCACTGGTCTTGCGCTCACCACCAACATAACTGATTTGTCCTGTCTGGCTGTGCAGTGCCCCCGCCAGATAGTGTTTCTTATTCTGGCCGGGTGTAGCTACCTTACGCTGTTTACCTTTAAAGCCCCAGTCGGCACCAATCTTCGGATTCAGGTGGATATCCACCTCATCCTGATAAAACACCGGATGGTCCACGCTGCAATTTTCAAGTGCCTCCCGCATGGCTGCTAACTTAGCTTCTTTATCTGGGTCTTGGATATACAGCGTCGGTGCCGCACGACGCCAGACGATGCCGACTTGTGGCAACCACCGCCTGAGAGTTGAGCTATGAATAACGATACGGTAAAGCTTATGCAGTAGCAGTGCGAATAATTCACTACT
>NZ_JAKGBH010000140.1:0-1118 GCF_021532515.1 Pseudoalteromonas sp. PAST1
GTGGGGTACTAGGGATTTTCCCCTCTAAAGTAACATAGAACGCTACAGGCTTTGTATTATATAGCCTCCAGCTGTGGGTTACTTTCGTTTCCAAGCTTAATCATCCACGATTGGCTTCGTAATTTCACTAATATCAGGCAATTTTCCGGTATTGGTGAAGTTATACGTCCCGCTTAAGTTGATATTTTGCCATGCAACGGGCGAAACAGCACGAGTGATAGCCGCTTTTTCTTCATCACCTGTCGCTTCAAAGTGTCCCAGAAGATGACTCAGTATCGCGGAGTTGAAGTAGATGAGCGCATTGGCAAGCAATCTTGCGCATTCATTCCAGATAGCGATTTCAGACTCGTTTTTGCCACGGAACTGATCACCATTCACCGACGCAATGGCTCGTCTAAGGAAGTGCCATGCTTCTCCCCGGTTCAGGGCACGTTGCACATACTGCCGCAAACTGGCATCGTCGATGTAGTCAAGTAAATATTGCGCTTTAACCAGTCGATTATACTCTGTCAGCGCCTGTAATATCGGGTGTCCTGAAGGATAACCAGACAGTTTTCTCACCAGTATTGCCTGTGTTGTTCGTTTTGTCTGAAGTGACAGGACAATACGCCTGATATCCTGCCATCCCGTTGTAATAACATTCGTTCTGATAGGCTTCTTTAGCGCCAGTATGGTGCTGCCTTGTTCACTTTCAGTCACATCAAACAGATCGTTGATGACACTATTGAACTGCGCGTATCGAGGTGCAAAGCTGTAACTGCTTAGATCCAATAAGGCGAAGTTAACATGATTGACACCGTGCGTATCTGTCGAGAGCACATCTGGTTTGACATCGCTGCTGTTTGATTGCAGCAGATCATAAATATAGTGTGATTCATGCTCGTTAGAGCCGATGATCCGAGCATTGAGGGCGCTGTGGTTGGCCACCAGAGTCATGGCCGTGATCCCTTTATTGGTACCGAAGTACTTTGAGGAATACCGGGTTTTAAACGTTTCCAGATGGGTTTCGAATTTCTGACCATCCGCACTGGCGTGCAACTGGTCCTCCTGAATATGGTAGTGGCGGAAGATGGGTAATGAAGCCACCGCATTATTGATCACGTCGCTGGCATCATGCA
>NZ_JAKGBH010000141.1:0-1034 GCF_021532515.1 Pseudoalteromonas sp. PAST1
GCATTGACCGTCGTTGGGTTACCCGCTTCATCACTAATTGTTGCTGATACAGTGTAGCCACCTTCGGCGAGTCCATTCGGTACTTCCACGCGCCAATCACCGCTACTGTCAACGGTTGCGGTCAGTGTTTGTACGGTGCCATCATTATCTGTCACCGTTACCGTCACCGTGCCACCAATTTCATTACTGCGTCCTGTGAACTCAGGCGTCACATCACTGCCCGCCCCAACGCCCGTTAAGGTTAAGCTTGGTGCAACGGTATCAATGACCCCAGTCACCGTTTCTTCTGTAAGGTTACCCACCCCATCACGCACACTGGCGTCAACAGTAAATTGACCATCAGCTAAGACCGTTGTTGGACTCACTGACCAATTACCGCTGGCATCCACTGTCGCTGTCAGGGTGCTGCTATCACCATTGGCATCGGTGACGACCACGGTCACTTGTGCGCCTTCACCTGCATCACTGGTACCACTGATGAGCGGTGTATTGTCATTTCCAATTGCATCCACATTAACGGTGAGTGTCGGTGGTGTACCATCAAAGTCACTTGAACTGATAGTACGTACATTGCCTGCAGCATCCGATGCACTGGCTGTTATCGACGCTAGGTTCGCTAACGGCACGGTTAACCCTGTCAGCGACCAATCACCATTGGCATCGGTGGTTGCCGTATATGTCACACTGCCACCGCCTAATAAGGTTTGGGTGATGGTCACTGTGCTACCGGCGGGTAAATCTGATGTACCACTTAAGGTCACCAGTTGACCCAGTAAGAAGGTCGGCACAAAAGCAAGCTCCGGTGGAATGGTGTCGACTTCACCACTGTCACTGGCACTGCTGTTATTACCTGCTGCATCGCTGATACTGGCACTGACTGTGTAGTTGCCATCAGCTAAGGCTTGCCCTGCTTCGGCGCTCCAATTGCCTGAAGCATCAGTGGTGACTGTCACGGTATGGCTGATACCATCAGCATCGGTAAAGGTCACGGCGAGTGAGGTATTGGCTAAGTCTGAGGTGCCAGTGACCGTCGG
>NZ_JAKGBH010000142.1:0-1009 GCF_021532515.1 Pseudoalteromonas sp. PAST1
GTGACGTCTAATGCATTTATATCAATCGCTGGCATGGTGGTATCAATGATACCTGTTCGTGTGGCCGTTCCATCAATGCCGTTTTCTGTCACGGTTGCGGTGACTGTAAAGTCGCCTTCAGCCAAAGCACTGCTTGCTGTGACTGTCCATGTTCCGCCATTAACCGTGGTGGTTAATGTTTCTGCTGGGTTGATACCATCATCAATTACCACGGTCACTACGCTGCCATTGACCGCATCACTGGTGCCGTTAATCGTCGGTGTCGTATCATTGGTTTCGCCAATGACATTAATCGTGATACTTGGTGCGGTGGTATCCAGCACCGCGGTGTCATTAGCGGTTGTTTCATTCCCCGCAGCATCGGTGATACTGGCATCAATGCTGATGCTGCCATTGTTTAATGGGATTGGTACATCTGCTGACCATGTGCCATCTCCCAGTACCGTGGCTGTAAAGGTATAGGTGTTTGTGCCGTCTGAAACACTTAAGTTAACCACACTGCCCGCCGGCTCATTGCTGGTCCCACTGATTGTTGGGGTATCGTCGTTGATGGTACCCAAGCTGTCTATCGCTAAGCTCGGTGGCAAGGTATCGATGCTGCCACTGCCTGTATCGGTGCCAACGTTACCTGCCGCATCAACAATCGTTGCTGTCACGGTATAAGCGCCATCAGGCAAGCTCGGTGCTGTGGCTTGCCACGACCCATCGGCTTGCACTGTGGCTGTGACGGTATGTGTATCGCTGTTGCTATCCACAATAGATAAGCTCACTACCGTTCCTGCTGGCTCAGTAGAGGTGCCCGTAATAAGTGGCGTGCTGTCATTACCCAAGCCAGTGTCGTTAACCACCACCACTGGGGTTGTGGTATCAATAGAGCCTGTGGCATTGACCGTCGTTGGGTTACCCGCTTCATCACTAATTGTTGCTGATACAGTGTAGCCACCTTCGGCGAGTCCATTCGGTACTTCCACGCGCCAATCACCGCTACTGTCAACGGTTGCGGTCAGTG